>JAJFUB010000061.1 GCA_021372615.1 bacterium
TGTCTGGCGGTGTGGTGCGCGGCGTCGCTATCTGTAGCGGCCCCGGCGGCCGGCCTCCCCTCCCAGGAGGGGCTGCCGCCTGAACTGGTCATCGCGCCGCAGCCCGCACTGGCCGAGCAACTGCAGGTGCTGCAGGGCCTGCGCACTTGGAGCGAAGCCAACCGCCCCAAGGGCGGCGGCTTCCTCGACGGCCTGGCCCGCATGTTCACCAAGTCTTCGCAGCCCGAGAGCGTGCAGGCCCAGTGGCTCGTGCAGACCCCGGACCTCTTCCGCGGGCGTCTGGTCGAGGTCAGCGGCCTCTACCAGGCCGCCTCGGCCGAGGTGGCCACGCTGCAGACTGAGGCCGGCCCGATCCGCCTGTCACTGCCGCAGGGCGTAGACATACGCGGCATCAGCACCTCCTCGCCCCAAGGCTTGCCCGTGTCCGTCACCGGCACGATCGAGTCCGCCGGCTCCATCCCCCAAGTCCGCGTCTCAGTCATCAAGCCCTCCGACTGGTTGGTCCTGCTGCGCATCGGCCGTCTGCAGGAGCTGCTGACCCAGCCCGAGGCGGCTGAGAAGACCTACCAGGCCGCCGCCATGCCGGCGGCTCGCAGCACCTTCGCCGGCTTTGCCCGGTCTCGCGCCGGGCTCATCGCGTACGACCGGCGGCAGTTCAAGGAGGCCCGGAACTACCTCTCGGCTGCCTGGAACACCTTCGCCGGCACCGACCGCCAGGGGCGCCCGAAGGCGTACACGTGGGTGCCGCTGAGCGACGGGACCGGCTGGGAGAAGCTCCCGGTGACCAAGGCCATCGGCGGGCCGCTCGACAGCATGAGCCGCAGCGACTTCTGGTATCGGTTCATGGAGTTCTTCGTGATGCTGGCCGGCAACAGCCCGTGGTTGGGCGTGGTGCTGCTGGCTGTGGTCAGCCGCGTCATCATCTGGCCGCTGACCAAGAAGCAGTTGGCCTCCGCCGAAGCCATGAAGCGCCTGCAGCCGCAGATCAAGGCTCTGCAGGAACGCTATGTGGATGACAAGCAGAAGTTCCAGGAGGAGTTCTGGCGGCTCTGCCAGGCCAACGGCGTCAACCCGCTGGGTGGCTGCCTGCCGATGCTGATCCAGATGCCCGTGCTGATCTTCCTGTACAAGGGCATTCGCGAGTACATCGTGCAGTTCGATGGACACAGCTTCCTGTGGGTCAAGAACCTGGCCGCCCCCGACCTGCCGCTGCTGGTGCTGTACACGCTGAGCATGATCCTGTTCCAGAAGATGACCCAGAAGCTGCAGCCGACGCCGACGATGAACGCCCAGCAGGCGCAGCAGCAGCAGATGATGACGTACATGATGCCGGCGATGTTCTTCTTCATGTTCCAGTCCTTCCCGGCGGCATTCCTGCTGTACTGGGTGGCGACGAACGTCGTCTACTTCGTCCAGCAGTACGCGTACACCGCCGCGATGGCCCGGAAGGAGCGGGCGGGTGAGACCGAGAGCCTCACCCCCACCACTCCCAAGGAAGGCGGCTTCGCGGGGGCCATGACGCGGATGATGGCGCAGAAGTCAGAGGCCGAGACCAAGAAGTCGGCGACGGACGACAAGCAGAGCTTCCACGAGAAGCAGGCGCAGGCCCAGGGCAAGAAGACCGCCAAGCCGGCTGACAAGCCGGGCGGCAAGCAGCGACCCAAGAAATGAACCTGAGCGCCCGGTGCGGCCACCGCCGCCCGGGTGCGGACGATAAGGGGGTCCTACCCCAGTGCAGACGGCAGTGGCGACCGGCAAGACGCTCCAGGAGGCCCAGGCGGCGGCTCTCGCCGAGTTGGGCGCCCCGGCGGATGACGTGCAGTTCGAGGTCCTAGAGGAGCCCCGCAAGGTGCTCGGCTTCTCCACGGGTGAGTACAAGGTCCAGGCGACCCTCAAGTCGCCCGACGGCGCGAGCGCCGAAGAGGCCCCGGCGGAAGAAACGCTCGGCGCCCCGCCGGTGCAGCCCATCACCGACCTGGCGGCCGGTGGCGGCGACCCGACCCAGCAGATCATCGCCCAACGTGCGGTGGAGTTCCTCGAGGAGACCACCCGCCTCATGGGCCTGACGACTGATGTGGTGGTGGTCGCGCAGGAGCCGGGCGAAGTCAGCGTGGAGATCCGCGGCCAGGGCCTCGGCATGCTGATCGGCCGGCATGGTGCGACGCTGGACGCGCTGCAGATGCTGGCTGCCGTGGTCGCCAACAGCGGCTTCGACCATGGCGCGCGCGTCGTGGTGGATGCGGAGAAGTACCGCGAGCGCCGCCGTGAGCTGCTCGTCGAGATGGCCCAGCAGCAGGCTGACAAGGCTAAGGAGAGCCAGCAGGAGGTCGTCATCCCCGACCTGAAGCCCTTCGAGCGCCGCATTATCCACCTGGCGCTCAAGGACGATCCGGAGGTCGAGACGTATAGCGAGGGCGAGGGCGACGACCGCTGCATCGTGATCTCACCGCGCAACGCGTAACGCCCTGTCCCCCCTCTTCCCCCCTTCTGTAGAGCTCACTCGCCCAGGCTTAGCCTGGGCGAGTTTCGTTTCGGGGGGCCATCGGTCGAAGTGGTGGTGCTAGTCGACGAAGATATCCACCGGGCGTCCGGCCATCGCCTTGGCGTGCCCGTCCATGAAGACGACGTTCGTGAAGCTCCACTTGGGCATGCCATGCAGGAATGGTGCGTTCTGGTTCCAGTAGAAGGCCCCGAACACGTCGCTCCACATCCACAGCCCCGGGTCCGAACTCATCGTCAACTGGCGCGGCGGGTGGCGTGTGAGGAAGGGGCCGGTGTGGGCGTGGATGCCGTACATGGACCAGAAGTAGTACCCGATGTTACCCGCGCTCCAGTTGGCGGGCGTGGGCTCCAGCAGGGCGTTATAGGGGACCAGCCCGGAGATCGAGGGGCAGTAGAGGATCTGGCTGTTCTTCACGTACGGAAGCAGGCCGCTGACGACGTCGAGCAGGGGGTTGCCCTGGGTGGCGCCCACCGGCAGAATCTCGTCGTAGTCCTGAGCGTACCCCATGGTGGCGACCGCCAACTGGCGGAGGTTGCTCAGGCACGAGGTGCGCCGGGCGGCTTCCCGGGCCCGGGCGAAGACGGGAAAGAGAATGGCTGCCAGGATCGCGATGATGGCGATGACGACGAGCAACTCGATGAGCGTGAAGCCTCGTCCGCGCACGATGTGGTGCATTTCCGTTCACCTCTCGCCGATACCCCGGTTCGTATGATACCCGCACGGTCTACGCGGGCGTCGCTGTTTGTCGGGGAGGGATGCGGACGAAAGAGGGAAGTCCCTGCTTGGTGCGTCGAATTGATACAGAATGATACACGAAGACGAGCCGCGTGGCCAGGGGAGTGGCCATGCGGCTCGTGCATACGTGGGGCTTGGCTAAGCCGCCACGTGGCGGCCAAACTTGTTGTCTATACTATTCTCCCCCGGACGGCCGAATCCTCCTGGGCAGGGCACAGGAATCAGAAGTTGTCTGCATCCGGCGGCTTGGGCACCTTCTGCAGCCCCACGCACAGGCTGGATAGCTCACTGACCCGCCACTGCCCGCGGTCGTCGGCCACCATGATGCAGGGACGGTCATTCACCCCTCCGGTGGACTTCACCCACACCGTGCAGCGCTTCGCGCCCGCCGCCAGCGGCGACCTCAGGTACGCATCAGGCTGGAAGTTCGCCGGATCCACCTGGTAGCCGTCCTCCACCTTCGTGCCCTTGACGTAGGAGCGCCAGATGTAAGCCTTCTCTGCCGACAGCGGCACATAGCGCGTGATCAGGCTCATGTCGCCGCCCTGCAGCAGCGCCGTCATGATCTGCTTGCCCGGTGCTTCCTGGCCGGCCAGGTACAGGAGCACGCCGTGCAGCAGCTCCTTCCACACCCACAGCGGGTCGGTGCTCTGAGGGATGTCGCCAGCGGCGATGATCGGCTCCACCGGGGGCCTCACACCGACACACAGTGAGCTGAACTCACGAGCCTTGTACTCGCCACGGCTGTTGCGCTCCAGGAAGAACGGGCGCGGGGTGTCCGCCCCCGACGAGCACACGGAGATCTTGACCACCTTACCCTCCTCATAGTCGTCGAAGGGCTTGAGGACCACATCCTGCAAGGACAGCTCGTACTTGTTGGGGTCCATCTGGTACTTGTTCTCGGGTGTTGCCCCCTTGACGTAGCTGCGCCAGATGTACGGCTTGTTGTTGAGTGAGTCCACGAAGTAGTTCATCGTGGACTGCCAGTCCTTGTCCTTGGTCATCTCGGTGATGAGTTGGACCCCGAGTGTCTGGTCGCCCCCCAGGTACACGAAGACACAGTCAAACCAGAGCTTCAGGCCGCCCTCAGGGGTCTTGGCTTCGGTCGGGATGCGGGCCTTCAGCTCGTCGAGGGACTTGGGCAGTTCGGCCCACGCCATCCCTCCCGCCAGCACCAGCAGCAGCACGACACAGATGAGCGTGCGCATATGGGACCTCCCGCAAGACAGTGGTATAGGGATGTTCGCTCTGGGGCGGCCGCCACCTGCTTGCGCCCGCCCCGCCCCCACCGCCATGGCACGGGTAGGATTCCCGTGTTGGCGCGGCCAACTATGGCGCATGTCCAAGTGAAGGTGGTGGTCGGCCGTGACGGGTCTCCGTGTCGGGGCGATCTTGCTGTGTCTGGGGGTGTGCGGGATGCTATCTGCCGCGCTACCGGCGCTGGAGAGCGCCCAGTCCTTCCCCGAACTCAAGGTGCCGCAGGGCCAGGCGACCGATGTCACGGTGCCGGCCCTGCCCATGAAGCCGGGGAAGATCACCATCCTGGGCTTCCGCGCGGTCATCGTGAGCCGTGGGCCCGCAGGCTGCAACTACAACCTGGCGCTGCAGATCAACGGGCAGCCCACGAGCCGCTTCACGGCCTCGGGCACGGAGCGCCTGGTCGGCCGGTCACCCTCGCTGGAGCTGGTTTCGGGCGCCATGGGCTTCCCGGTCTTCAGCGGCGACAAACTCATGATGATGTTCGCCCCGAGCACCGACCAGGGCGACGCGATGACCTCAGACGGCCTGGGCGCGACGTTCGCCCTGGACATCACCGACGTGGCCCGTGGGGTGGATGGCAACACGCTCACCTTCCGCAACGTCCTGCCAGGCAAGATGGATGCCGGCTTGGGTCACCTGCAAGTCACGGACCTGACGGTCGGCTATCTGGACCGGGCCAAGCTGCCGAAGGTGCCCAGCCTGGCCCCCAGGCGTGGCCGCATCGGACAGAGCACGATCAAGGGCCCCTTCCGCATCGGCCAGGCAAAGGGCGGGGGCTTCAGTGTCTCCGTGGGCGGGCAGGAGCTGCTGGTCGAGACAGCGCTGGGCATGAAGTCCTCGACGCCGGCGGCGCTGGTAGCCGAGGATGCGCCCCAACAGGGCGGGGTACAAGCCCCCGGTACGGCCGGCGCGGTACAAGCCCCCGCCCTACAGGCTGTGCCCGGCAAGCGTCTGGGGGTCATGGCCGACTGGCCCGGCCTGCGTCTGGAGCGCACCCTCGAGGTCCAGGACGGACTGCTGCTGTGGCATGACCGGTGGACGAACACCGCCGGCGAGCCGCGGGCAGTGCCCTTCCGCTACCGCTTCTTCTTCCGCGAGCAGGCGACACAGTTCCACGTGGGCGGGTCGTCGGACAACACCGCGCTCCTGTGCTCGGCCTCCAACGCCACGCTGTTCATGCAGCCGCTCGGCCAGGGCAATGGCTTCGGCATTACGGCCGAGAGCGACTGGCTGCGCCTGCTGGCCGGTTGGAGCGGCACGGGCGACCTCGGGGAGGTGTATAGCCGGTGGCTGGCCCTGCCGCCCGGCAAGAGCATTGACTTCGACCTGTCTATCGCGCCGGTCACCGATGGCGGGGGCTACTGGTCCTTCATCAACGGCGTGCGGCGGCGCTGGGGCATGGACAAGACGACGATGCCGGCGCCGATGTTCTGGGGCTTCGCGCGGGCGCAGGCGGCCGACCAGGTGGCGTCCATCAAGAAGTCGCTGGGCCACCTCGGCCCGATCATCGTGTGCATCGGACCGTGGCAGCGGCTGGAGCCGGACGCGCGGGTGGTGACGGCCGGGAAGTACCCGAAGCTCGCGCCCGACGCGCCCCGCGCACCCGGTCTCTGCCCGGATCTGGATGTGCAGGCCTTCCTGACCTTCCAGCACCGCGAGCCGTACTGGGACAACGTCAAGTCGCTGACCCAACTGATCCACGACAACGTGCCGGGCGCGAAGGTCATCGAGATGATCCACCCCTCGATGGAGACGGTCTACAAGCCCCTGCAGGACAAGTGGCCGATCGCCCCGGATGCCATCAAGACCGCGGACGGCAAGACCTTCGAGGAGGCACACTACAGCCGCGCCTGGTTGGGGACCATGACCAAGCAGGACTGGGGCGTGCTCTACTACAGCCCCCATGACGGCGGGCCGCAACTGCAGGCGCTGCTGCAGGGCATCCGCAGGGGCATGGATGACTGCAAGCTGGACGGCATCTACTCCGACGAGTTCTCGTGGGCCTTCAGCCGGGGCTACAGCCGCTACGACTACGGCCGCGAGGACGGCTACTCCGCCGACCTCGATGAAGACGGCAAGTTCGTCCGCTTCAAGTGCGACAACGCCTGGGTATCGCAGCCATCGCAACTGCAGATCACGGGCGAGGTGCTCCAGCGCGGCAAGTTCTTCCTGGGCAATGGCGGCAACGCCCTGAACAGCCTGTTCCGCCTGCCGATCCAGCGGTTCATCGAGGGCGGCAACGGCGTCGGCCAGATGAGCCAGGGGCACCTGTCAGCGGTGCCGCTGGTCCTGGGCAACATGGGCGATGAGAAGACGGTGCAGGGGATCTTCAACAGCGCGAAGCTCTGCCTGCAGCACGGCTGCATCATCTCGCCGATGGCCAGCAACCTGCTGCTGGAGGGGGACGACAACTTCGTCTGCAAGCAGTACCCGCTGACGGTCCTGGAGCTGGGGCCGGGCTTCGTCATCGGTAGGGAGCGGCTTATCACGACCGTCACCCGCTCCTTCGACTGGCCCGCCGCGGGCGGAAGGGTCAAACTGTACCGCTACGACAAGTCCGGCACGCGTGTGGATGCGGAGGCGGAGGTGACGGTGGCGCGGGGGAAGCCGATCTCCATCCTGGTGCCCGAGGGCGGGATGGTGATCGCGGAGAGGTAGGGGCGGACTCGTTGCCAGTCCCGTTCATCCTTCATCCTTCATCTTTCATCCTTCCGAGGTCTCCCATGTCCAGCCTCATCGTTCAGTACTTCCTCAACCACCGCCTCGACCACGATGAGCTGCGGCGGCAGATGCGCGAGATCGCGCAGGCGGGGTATGAGGGCGTGTATGCCCATGCCCGCGCCGGACTGCTGACGCCGTACTTCTCCGAAGGCTGGTGGGCGGCGCTGCGGGTGCTCGTGGAGTGCTGCCGGGAATTGGGTCTGCGGCTCTGGATCTGGGACGATGACTACTTCCCCAGCGGGCCCGCCGGCGGGCGCGTGGTGTGGAGCGACCCCTCGCTGGCGGCGCGGGAGCTGCGGTTCAAGGTGGAGACGGTGAAGTGGAGCCCTCGCGGCGTGGGAGGGGTCACCGACCCCGAGAGGTCGCGGTCGGTGACCGCTCCCACGACGCCCCTCAACGCCATCGAGGTGGACTTCGAGGCGGGGATGCTCGTGCGGGCGTATGTCATCCACGAGGGAGCCATCACGGACATCACGCGGTTCTGTGGCACCCGCAAGCAGCAGTGGGGGCCGCGGTATGTGCTGCACCGGGCGTATTCGCCGGATATCAACCGCGTCGGCCATCCGCACTGGCGGACAGCCAACAGCGTCAACCGCTTCGCGGTGGTGTGGACGCCGCCGGAGCCGGGGACGTACACCCTCGTCGGCGTCACGACCGGCGTGTCGTCGGAGACCCACCCGGACTTGATGCGGCCGGAGGGCATCGCGCGCTTCCTGGAACTGACGCACGAAGAGTATGCGCGTGAGTTGGGCGAGGAGTTCGGCAAGGCCATTGTCGGGTCGTTCACCGATGAGCCCAGCCCCGGCGCGTGGTTGTTCCCGTGGAGCGACGGCATGGCGGAGGAGTTCCGCCGCGACCACGGGTATGATCTGCTCGACCATCTCCCCCACCTCGCGCTGGACCTGGATGAGCGCACGCCGACCGTGCGCCATCACTACCGCCAGACGCAGCACCGGCTGGTGAAGGCCAACTACGTGGACCAGGTCGGCGCGTGGCTGCACGAACACGGCCTGCAGCACGTGGGGCACCTCACGCGGACCGAGTGGCTGTCACTCGCGTCCGTGTGGTGGCCGAATGAGCTGCGGTGCTACCAGGGCATGGACATCCCGATGGCCGACCCGCTGGGGGCCGGCTGTGCCTGGCCGGAGGCGGCCGCCTATCACACCGGCCTGAAGGTCGTGTCGTCGGCGGCCCACCTGTTCGGCAAGCCGCAAGCCGGTGCGGATTGCTTTGCGGTCATCGGCGATGAGACCAGCCTGCGCGACCTGAAGTTCCTCGCGGACTACCACCTGGCCATGGGCATCAACCACTTCGCGGTCCACGGGTGGAGCTACTCGCTCGACGGCCCGCGTAAGGATGAAGTGCCGCCCTCGCTGGGCTACCAGCACAGCGAGTACGCGCAGATGCGCGTGCTGTGGGATCACGTACGGCAGACGGCTGAGAGGCTGACCGGGGGCGAGCACGTCTGCCGGATCGCGGTGCTCTACCCGTCCACGAGCCTCGCCTGCCAGGCGCGTCCCGGCGTGGACTGGATGCACCTGCCGGACGAGACGCTGATCCACAACCTGTCCGAGCAGCTCCTGTCCCACCATCGCGACTTTGACCTGATTGACGAGGTGACGCTGGCGGAGATGGTGGACGACGAGGGGTGGGACTTTGATCTGGTTGACGGGGTTACGCTGGCGGAGGTGGTGGATGCCAAGGACCGGCTCAACGCCCCAGAGCCGTACGAGACCATCATCCTGCCCTACCTGCGCTACGTGGACGCGGAGGCGTGGGCAGCACTGGAGCGCTTCGCGAGCACCGGCGGGCGGGTGATCGCGGTCGGTTACGAGCCCAAGATCGTAGGGGCGCCCCCGCGGTGCGCCCGGCCAGAGGAGGGCGCGCCGCGGGCGCGCCCCTACGCGTTCTGGCCCGAGGCAACGCCGGAACTCGTGCTGTCGCTGCCGGGCGTGGACGTCACCGGCGAGGGGGCAGCGAACGTCTTCGTCCTGCAGCGGCGCCGCGAGGGCCGTCGCCTCATCTTCGCCTTCAATCGCGCAACCGCGCCCTTCGCCGGCAGCATCGCGGGTGAGGACGTGTGGATCGCTCCACGCAGCAGCGTACTGCTGTCGGATGACCCAGCGCTGGCCGCGAAGGCACTGCCGCCGCCGGCGACTGACCCGCTGGCGGACCTGTCGAGCGACTGGGCCGTGAGCTTCCCGGCCAACCACCTGCCGCTGAACTTCTGGCACGTGCTGCGGCCGGGGCAGCCTCCCAGCGCGAGCTTCACCTCCGGGGCCACGTATGACCTGATGCAGCGGCAGGCCGACCCCGCTCCCGAGGGCGAGGAGCCCGTCATCTATGCCTGCCGCTTCATGCTCACCGGCGACGTGCCCGACGCGCGCCTGGTGATCGAGGACAGCACCGTGAGCGGGGAGTGGACGTTGCGCGTGAACGGGCACGCCATCACCGAGTGGCGGCGTGAGCGCGTGACCGACTGCTGCAACCTCGTGGCCGACGTGGCGGGGGCGTTGCGGACCGGGTCGGCGCCGACACTCAATGTGGTGGAGATCACAACGTCCGGCTCGGGACGAGGGCTGCACGAAGTCCCGTACCTGTACGGGAGCTTCCGCGCGGAGTACCGCTACGCGCACCTCTCGTTCCCGTTCCTGGAAGGCGGGAGCGTCACGGCGTTGCCGGTGCTGCAGCCATGGCCGGCGCTGGGCTATCCGACGTTCTCGGACACGGTGGCATACGAGCGCGACCTGACAGTAGCCGAGGGCGGGGGCTTCGTGCTGGACCTGGGGCGTGTGGAGGATGTGGCGGAGGTGGAGCTGGATGGCATCCCCGTGGCCACGCTGGCGTGGGAGCCCTATCGGTGTGCGCTCGCAGGGCTGACGGCGGGGACGCATCGGCTGACGGTGCGCGTGACCAACGCCCCCGCGAACCGCAACCGCGCGGCGATGCAGCCGGCAGGGCTGCTGGGCCCGGTGAGGCTGCACGCTTCGAGTTAGTCGCCGGACGCTGCTTCCTCCAGCGCCTGCTCGGCCCACTGGCGCCGCGTCACGAACGTCAGCACCACGAGGAACGCGACCCATCCTGCCGCCAGGGCCCAACCGATCCCGGCCAGGGGATACACCAGCCGTGTCACCGCCATCAGCGACAACAGCGTCACGGTGAGGATGGGGATCTGGCGCGTGAGTGTCCAGAGGCAGTGGCGCCCCTCGTAGGAGGCGATGACGCCGACCATCGGGAACACCGTCATGAAGCCCCGCAGTTGCTGCTTCAGGATCACGAGGCCAATGACGACGAGAGCGATGAGCGGCAGCTTGACGTACAGGGGCAGCGGGCTACGGTAGGACGGCTCGTCGCGATGGGGCATCAGCCGGATGAGCACGAGGGCGAACACCAACATGCCGGCCGCGCTCAGCCAGAACGCGGCCTCGCTGCCTGACACCCAGGGCGCCAGGGTCGTGGCAGCCAGGCAGTAGCCCGCTACACAGACAACGATGGCGACGACGATAGGCACGCGCAGGCGGACGCGGAGGATGTACACGCCGTAGCTGTAGCCGAGCAGAAGCAGTATCCCCAGGACGTTGCCCGCGTCCACACGCAGGCCCAGCGACAGTGAGGACAGCGTGAAGGGCACCGGCAGCGTCAGCAGGAACGCCTTCCAGCGCGGCTGCGGCACGTAGGCCAGCGCCGTGCCGTGGATGGATACGGCGACGATCAGCAGGATGTCCCAGCCGGTGAAAGACAGCGGGCCCAGGGCGAAGACGGGAGAGGCCAACGGAAGCTCCTTGGGGGCGAGAGCAGGGAGCTTCGCCGGCGCGCCCCGCGCGACCTGCCGCCTGTGACATGAGGAGGAGACGAACATGACCACCATGGAGGCCATCGAGCAGCGGTTCAGCGTGCGCAGCTATCTGGACCGGGAGGTCGAGCCCGACAAGCTGCAGCGGGTCATGGAGGCGGCGCGCCTAGCGCCGTCGGCCAGCAACAGGCAGGAGTGGCGCTTTGTGATCGTGCGCGACGCCGCGCGCCGCCAGGCCCTGGCCCAGGCGGCCGGACAGCCCTTCGTCGGCGCCGCCCCGGTCGTCATCGTCGCCTGCGCCGCCGACACCAGCCGCGTCATGCGCTGCGGCATGGCGTGCCACCCGATTGATGTGGCCATCGCGCTGGAACACATCGCCCTGCAGGCCACCGCCGAGGGCCTCGGCACCTGCTGGATCGGCGCCTTCGACCAGGAGGCGGCCCAGGAGGCCGTCGGCGCGCCCGATGGGGCTGTCGTCGTCGAGTTGATGCCACTGGGCTATCCCGCTGCGCAGGCCCCGCCCAAGAACCGACTGCCGATGGGCGAGATCGTGTTTGACGAAGTCTGGCGCTAGCAGCGCGTGGGCGCGGACAGGATGACATGACCATGCAGCTCGACCCAACCGACCACCTCACCGGCTTCGACCTCTGCGTCGTCGGGGGTGGGATGGCAGGCTACTGCGCTGCGCTCACGGCCGCGCGCGAGGGGGCGCGCACGCTCATCGTCCACGACCGTCCCGTGTTCGGCGGCTGCGGCAGCACCGAGATGCGCATCCCCTTCTCCGGCGCGGGCAGCCACAACCCTTCGGCCAATGAGACCGGCCTGATCCTCGAACTCATCACCGAGGAGCGCGCGCAGAGCCCGGACAACGCCGCTGACGGCATCGTCAACGCCGGCTGGGACCTGATCCTGTACGACAAAGCCCGCCGCGAGCCCAACCTGACGGTGTTGCTGAACACGCACGTCTACGCGGTAGAAGTGCGAGATGGGCGCATCGTCTCGGTCACCGCTACTCAGCCCGAGGCCGAGAAGGTCTGGCGGATTGAGGCCACGCTGCTCTGCGACGCCACCGGCGATGGCACGGTCGGCGTCGCCGCAGGCGTGCCCTGGCGCGTGGGGCAGGAGGCCAGTCATGAGTATGGCGAGCCGCTTGCGCCCCCGGAGGCCGAGACCTGGACGCTGGGCAGCTCCCTGATATTTCGCTCGCGCGACTGCGGCCGGCCGATGCCCTACACACCCCCACCGTGGGCGGCCTCGTACCCGACCGAGGAGAGCCTCAGCCACCGGTCGCACGGACGCATCGAGAGCGGCTACTGGTGGATCGAGGTCGGCTACCCGTTCGACAGCATCAAGGACGACGACGCCATCCGTGATGAACTGCTCCGGCATGTGCTGGGCGTGTGGGATCACATCAAGAACCACTGCGCCCACCGGGAGCAGGCGGCGAACCATGCGCTCGAATGGGTCGGCATGAGGCCGGCCAAGCGCGAGTCGCGCCGCTTCGTTGGGGCGCATGTGCTGACCCAGGCCGAGATCGGCCGCCGCGAGCTGTTCCCGGACCGCGTGGCCTATGGCGGCTGGATCATCGATGACCACACCAAGGGTGGGATCCTCGCCGCGGACCAGGCCCCCTCCTTCCACGGCACGGGCTTCGCGTCGTTCTATGTGGCGCCCTACAGCGTGCCCCTGCGCAGCCTCCACGCCGCGAACGTGCGCAACCTGTTCTTTGCCGGACGCTGCATGAGCGCCTCGCGGCTGGCGTTCAACTCGCTGCGCGTCCAGCGGACACTGGCCGTCGGCGGGCAGGCCGTGGGGACGGCGGCGGCGCGCTGCGCCCGGACGGGGCGGCTACCAGGCGACCTGCGGGCCGAGGACGTCGAGGCCGTGCAGCAGTCACTGCTGCGCCAGGACTGCTGGATCCCCCGGGTCCGCAACGCAGACGATGGCGATCTGGCGCGGCACGCCTGTGTCGCCGCCTCATCCGCATGGCCCTATGAAGCATTGCCCGCTGACGGCGGCCTGTCACTTGCGGCGCCGTTGGCGTGCCTGTTGCCCTTCGATGGCACCGCTGAGCAGGTGCGCGTGTTCGTGCGCAACGAGACGGCGAGGGAGGTCGCCCTGACAGGAACGCTGCACCCGGCAGAGGACATCTGGGACTTGCCGGCCCTGGAGCGCGAACCCGTGGGGGCTGTGGAGTTCCGGGTGCCGCCCGGGTTTGCGGGGCCACTCGTGGCGCGTGTGGCTGGACATCCTGGACAGCCCAGCGGCGTGTCCGGGACGTCGGCGCCCACGCGGGGGCTGGTCTGGCTACGGCTCGAGCCGGCGGAGGGCGTCACGTGGCTGCAGCAGTCGTGGGCGCCGCCGGGCATCATCTCGGCCCACCGGGAAGAGGGGCGCTGGGCTTTCGCGCCGGGGCAGTTCACGTCCTGGCGACCGCTGGCGGCGGACACGCTGCCTGCGGCGCGCGCGTACGAACCCGCGAATGTCATCAACGGCGTCTCGCGCCCGGAGCAGTGGACCAACGTGTGGCTGTCAGACGGTCCGGCCCCCCAGTGGCTGCGGCTCGACCTGCCCGAGCCGGCGGACCTTGGCCTCGTCCAGATCGCCTGGGGCCTGGACTTCCACCGCTCATTCTTCCAGATGCCGGCGTGCTTCCGCGCGCCGGAGTGCGCCCGGGACTACCGCATCACGGCCATCGGGACTGACGGGACGGAGCGCGTGTGGGCTGAGGTGCAGGGGAACTTCCAGCGTCTGTGCCGCCATCGGCGGCCCGAGGGCCTCCGCGGGGCAGTCTCTGCGGTGCGCCTCGGGGTGCTGGCGACTCATGGCGCCCCGCGAGTCGAGATAGACGAGGTGCGCCTGTACCGGTAGCGGCGCGATGGATCGCGCCGCTAGAGCTCTGCCAGCCGCCGCTGCGCCTCGGCCAGCGACTGTGCCTGCTCAGCCATCCCCGCCCACACGTCTGGCTTGCGCCCCAGGCGGCGGAAGATGTTGCCCATGTGGGTGCTCTGGGGACCCAGGCTGGAGCGCCCGACTTCGTCCCACTCCACCGGCGTGGCGATAGGCGCCCCGCGTGTCGCCCGCACCGAGTATGGCGCCACCCCTGTCTGGGCGAAGGAGTTGCGCATCACGTCCACGAGGATGCGGCTGCCGCGCTTGGCCTTGCGCGCCTCGATGGTCACCTCGTCAGGGCGCCGCGCCACCAGCACCCGCGCCACCTCTCGGGCAAAGCCCCGCACCTCGTCGAACCCCTCACGCCGGTCGAGGGGCACGATGACATGCAGACCCCGCGAGCCAGTGGTCATGGCGAACGACACCAGCCCCAGATCGGCCAGCAGCGCCCGCATCTCCAGTGCCAGGCGCTTCACGGCGCCGAAGTCATCGCCCGGCGGGTCGAGGTCGAAGATCAGACGGTCGGGGCGGTCGAGGGCGTCGCGTCGGCTGAGCCACAGGTGCAGTGTGATGCAGGCCTGGTTCGCCAGATACACCAGTGCTGCCGGCTCCTGGCAGATGACATAGGTCGTGTCGGTGCCATCCTGGTTGCGCACGGTCTCCCCCTCGATCCAGTCGGGGAAGTAGTCGGGCCGCTCCTTGTGGTAGAAGCCCTCGCCCGCCAGGCCATCCGGGAAGCGATGCATGACGACCGGCCGGTCGCGCAGGAAAGGCAGCATGGTGTCAGCGATGCGGGCGTAGTAGCGGATCAGGTCGCCCTTCGTCAGGCCGTCGTCGGGAAAGAAGACCTTGTCCGTGTGTGTGAGGTGTACCTCTCGGGCGCCCGGACGCATCATCTTCACCTCACGTGTGGCCACCGGGCGAGGGCCTGCGCCCTCGCCCGGTGGGTGTTCGTTCAGTTCCCGGGTCGGTTCAGTCGCCGGCAAGAGCCACGTTGACGATGCGCTCGATCACACGGATGCACTCGGCCTCGCCCACATAGACGTCACCGCTGGGACTCACCGCGATGCCCAGGTCATCGCAGAAGCCGGCGGTGTCGCCGCGTCCGTCGGTCCGGGTTGACGAGCCGGTGCCGGCCACTGTGGTCACAACCCCTCGCGGGCTGACCCGCCGGATGCGGTAGTTGTACCGATCGGCCACATACAGGTAGCCGTCCGGTCCCGCGGCGATGCCCCACGGGGAGCTAAAGCGCGCCGCGGTGCCTGAGCTGTCCACATACCCGCTCGCGTTTGTGCCCGCCAGCGTCGTCACGACACCGTCGGGCGTGATCCGGCGGATGCAGTAGTTGTACGTGTCCGCCACGTACACGGTGCCATCGGGGCCGACCGTGATGCCGCGCGGGTCGTAGAACTGGGCGGAAGAGCCGGTGGCGTCCACGTAGCCGCCGGTGCCGGAGGTGGAACCCGCCAGCAGGCCCACCTGCCAGTTCGTGGCGACCATCGGGTCGCCGCCGGTGTAGCGCAGCGTGCGCACGCGGTTGCCGCCGTCGCGCTCCAGAACGTAGACGATGCCGCCCGGCCCAACCGCGATGGCGGTGGGGTAGTAGAGCTGGGCCACATTGCCGCTGCCATTGGCGTAGCCCGAGGTGCCGTCTCCCGCAATCGTCGCCACCTGGTAGAAGGCCGGGTTCCACGGCTCCCAGGGCAGCGCCGAGGTCCAGCCGGTCTGGGGGCTGCGAATCAGCCGTACTCGGCAGTTGCTCCGGTCGGCGACGACCAGGAAGGTCGTGTCCGTGCCGGCCGGCAGGGAGCCGGAGGTCGAGAGGATGCCATCAGGAACGACGGCAATCCCGGCGGGGTAGTCGAACTGCGCCACGTTGCCCAGGCCGTTGACGTGCCCGGCAGTGCCCAGGCTGCCCGCGACCGTGCTCACGCGGCCGCTCGGCTCGATCCGCCGGATGGCGTTGTTGTCGACGTCGGCGGCGTACACCACGCCGTCACTGTCCAGGCTGAGACCGACGATGCAAGCGAAGCGTGCATTGGGGCCCATGCCGTCCACGAAGCCGTTCTGACCTGTCGTGGAGCCGGCCAGGGTGCGCACCAGCACCTGCGGTGACCCCTTGCCGCCGCTGCTGTCCTTGTTCACCCCCTCGGGCGGCGCGTACGGGTCCGTCGCCGCCGCCACCGTCACCGTGAACTCAAACGCCCCGACGCCGCTGGGCACCGCGAAGGTCCACTTCACCGGCTCACTCGTGGCCCCCGCCGCCAGGTCCGGGCACGCCAGGTACGGCCGCGGATCGCCCCCGCACCACGGCACCATCCCCGCCGCGTTCGCCAGCACCACCGGCTCGCTCGGCGCCGCCCCGATCTCCCCCAGCGGGAAGTACCCGCCGGCCGGCACCACCCGCCGAATGCTGCTGTTCCCGTTGTCCGCCACATACAGCGTCCCGCTGCTCGCCGCCGCCACCAGACGCGGCGTATGGAACCGCGCCAGGTCGCCGCTGCCGTCCGTCGCACCCGCCGCCCCGTTCTGCCCCGCCAGCGTCTGCACGATCCAGTTTGACGCGCTCCCGATGGCCGCCCCCTCCCGCAGCCGCAACTGCCGCAGCGTCCGCGCGTTCATGTCCGCCACCACCAGCGCCATCCCCCGCCCCCGGTCCGGCAACGCCGCCACACCATACAGCCCGTTGAAGGTCGCCACACTGCCCGCGCCGTCCGTCGCGCCCCCGCTCCCCGTCCCCGCCACCGTCGTCACCTGACCCGTCGGACGCACCACCCGCACCCGGTAGTTCCCCGCGTCCGCCACGTACACGTTCCCGTCCGCGTCCACCGCCACGCCCCGCGGGCCGTTGAAGGACGCCGCCGTCCCATTCCCCTCCGCAAACCCCGCCGTCCCCGACCCCGCCAGCGTTGTCACCAGGTAGTGTGACGGCAGCGTCCCGTCGCCGCTACTCAGCGCGATCCGCCGCACCCGGTGGCCCCCCTGCTCCGCCACGTAGATCACGCCAGCGGCGTCCACCGCC
>JAJFUB010000062.1 GCA_021372615.1 bacterium
GGGCACCGGCTGGTACTGCGGCGTATCGGCCATGAGCATGGCTCCCGGAATGAGGATGGACAACAGGCAAAGTGCGAAGCACCTGGTCATAGCAGCCTCACCGACCCCACGGATTGGCGCGAGGCCGTCGGCCTCGCACGAGGCGGCCTGTTCGCCCCGGGGGCCGGCCACTCCTGCCGGGCCAGGCAGGAAAGCGGCAGCTCGGGGGGGAAGAGACACAAGTCCTATGCATGAGCCAACGACCGTCTCTCACCCCGATGCTGTTCCCGCTCCGGCCGGCACTGATGACCGGCCGCCGCGCCTTTCCCGGGTCCTTCTCCTGGCGACCCTCTGTCTGGTCGTCAGCATGTTCTGGGTCCGCAAGACCTCACTGATCGCCTTCACGATCCTGGTGGCGGAGGGCTCGCCGCCGATCCCGGCGGTGGCCGTGCTGGTGCTGATGAGCGCCCTGGGGTTCGCGGTCCACCGTCTGGCCCGCGGCCACCGGCTGCGGCGCGAGGCGCTGCTGATCTACATCGTCATGAGCCTGGGCCTCGTCACGCTCGAGGCCAATGGCGTGCGGCAACTCCTGGCCCAGCTCACGGTGACGCGCTACTTCGCCGCCCCTGGCAATGACTACGCGCTGTTCGCCGACCTGCTGCCGAGCTGGATCACGCCCTCGGACGAGAGCGTGATCCGCGACTTCTACGAGGGCAGCGCCAACGGGCGCGTGCCGTGGGGGCCGTGGGCAGCGCCGCTGACGGCCTGGGGCCTGCTCTTCATGGCGCTCGGGCTGTCCCTGGTGTGCCTGAACTCTCTGTTCCGCCGGCCATGGGCGGAGCACGAGCGGCTGTCGTACCCGCTGGCAGAGCTGATCCTGCAGGTGGCGCCGCCGGAGTCGTGGGAGCGGTCACCGACCGCGACCGGCGGTTCGACGGCATCGCGGTCGGTGACCGCTCCCATGGCGGCCCGACCTCTCCTCCGCAATCCCCTCTTCTGGGTCGGCGTGGGCCTGGCCGCCATCTACGACGGCTCGAACATCGCCCATGCCTTCTCGCCGCAGGTGGCGGCCATCGGCCAGCAGTTCGACATGAACCCCCTGCTCAGCGAGCGCCCGTGGGCGTACCTGCGGCCGATGACGCTGACCTTCCGCCCCGAGATCATCGGGCTGGGCTACCTGGTGCCGGTGGATGTGCTGCTGAGCGTGTGGGGGTTCTTCCTGCTGTTCCGGGTCGAGAACTTCTTCGCCAGCGTGGCCGGCTACCAAATCGGCAACTTCCCCTTCGAGCGCTCGCAGGGCATGGGCGCGTATGTGGGCCTGATGGTCTTCCTGGTGTGGGTGGGGCGCAAGCACCTGTGGCAGGTCGTGCAGATGGCCTGCGGCGGCCCCCGGCAAGACTGGGACCGGCAGGAGCTGCTGCCCTCCCGCCTCGCCTTCTGGGGGCTGGTGGCGGGGATCGCCGCCGTCTGCATCTTCTGCGTCTCGGCCGGAATGAGCTGGGGACTGGCGCTCACCTATGTGCTGCTGACCTACGGCGCGGCCCTGGTGTATATCCGCATCCGGGCGCAGACCGGCCTGCCGATCAACTACATGCTCCCCCGCGAGGAGGTCCTGGAAGCGATCCTGGCCCTCAAGCCCACCACCGGCCACTTCGACAAGGCCGGGCTGCGCTCTGAGACCGCCTATGCCACCATCACGGTCATCAGCCGCATGACCTTCCCGCAACTGGGGGCGTTCGAGATGGAGGGCATCCGCATCGGCACCCGCGCCGGGCTGCGGCGGAGCCATGTGCTGACCGCCATCACCTACGGGCTGGCTCTCGGGCTGGTGCTGGCCCTGGGGATGCACCTGACGGCCTACTACGGCTTCGGGGCCAATGTACTCGACGGCGGCACGACCTCGGGCGGCTACCGCGCCGCCCAGGCCCGCAGCGCCTTTGACCGCCTGCAGTCCCGCGCCTTCGTCGGCGTGCCCATGGACGTGCGCACCACCGTGGCGCGCGGCCTGGGCCTGGCGCTGACGCTGGTGATGCTATGGCTGCGGGCGCGCTTCCTCCGCTTCCCGCTCAACCCGCTCGGGCTGGGCATCGCGGGCAGCTATGGCCACTCGATCTGGTTCCCCTGCTTCATGGCATGGATGTGCAAGACGCTGATCCTGCGCCTGGGAGGGCCGCACACCTACCGGGTGGCCACCCCGGTCTTCCTGGGGCTGGCCATCGGGCACATCCTGTTCGCCGGGGGCATCTGGGGGCTGGTGGGCGCCTTCAGCGAGGACGTGGCCAAGCGCTACCTGATGTGGTTCGCGTAGCAGTGAACAGGCCCGCCGGATACCCGGCGGGCCTGTCGCTTGCATATCGGGAGTGGCAACGCCTAGTTGAGGTCAAAGTACTTGTCGGCTGGCGACTGGCCATAGAAGAACTGTGTGGTCTTCATCCACTTGGAGTGCCCATCCACGAAGGCGATGTTGCAGCCATCGTTGTGGATCGGGCGGGGCCTTGCGCGGTACTGAGGGTCACTGGCCAGCGGGATGCCGTTGATCTCGTCCGCTGGCGCCGCGGGCGGGTTGCCGAAGATGCTGGGAGCGTCAACCTCCCAGTCCCAACCCTTCCCGCCGGCGCTGTTGTTGACCATGCCGTTGTCGCAGATCATGACCGTTTCGGACGGAGACAGAATCGTGCCGATGGCCCTGTAGTTCAGGTAGGTCTGCTGCCAACCGTACGAGTAGTTGTTGGTGCTGGGGCAGACGAACAGCTGCCAGTTCTTGACGTAGGGCTGAATCACGTTGGACCACTGCCCGGTCGCCGCCGTGTACCGGGTCGGGAACTTCTCGTCATAGTCCTGGGCATACTGCAGAACGCCGACAGCAAGCTGCTTGGTGTTGCTCATGCAGGACGACTGCCGGGCCTTCTCCCGAGCCTTGGCGAACACGGGGAAGAGGATCGCCGCCAGAATGGCGATGATGGCGATCACAACCAGTAACTCAATCAGCGTAAAGCCTGTGCGCTTGGACATGTCTAGCCTCCTTGTCGTAGCCGAACGTCAAGCATGGCATTCGGCGTGTGTGCCCCCGCCTCCTTCTGGCCTGCGGAGGACAGGAGGGTGATTCTGGCGACGCCACACCCGATCAGTTGATGTCCCAGAGGCAGTTGGTGGCGCCGGCGGCCGGGCCGATGAGAGCATCCATGGTCATGGCCTTGGCGTGCCCGTCGAGGAAGGCCGAGTTGCACAGCCCGTTGTGCCGCGGCACGGCGCGCACGGGGTCATCGGTATAGTACGGCGTGTTGTTGGGCCAGCGGGTGTACCACGCGCCGCCGAACGTGGTGTCCTCAATCCAGGCGCCCGGGGCGGCGGCGGGGTTGGTGACCTTGCCATTGTCCACGAAGATGATCGTCTCAGCCGGGTACTTGACCGACGCCATGGCGACGGCGCCGTTGTAGCCGAGGTTGCAGTGGTTGTGGCCGTAGCCGCTAGTCATCTTGCTCGCGCTGGGGCAGACGAACACCTGGGTGTTCTTGATGTAGGGGGCGGCCAACTGGTTCCAGTAGTACGGCGCGCAGTACGAGGACATGACCATCTCATCATAGTCCTGGCTGTACATGGTGGCGGCAATGGCGAGTTGCTTGACGTTGCTCAGACACGACGACTGCCGAGCTTTCTCACGGGCTTTGGCGAACACGGGGAAGAGGATCGCGGCGAGGATCGCGATGATCGCGATCACGACCAGTAGCTCGATCAGCGTGAAACCCATACGTCGAGACATGATGCCCTCCATACCCTTGATATGATACGCGCGCTCAACTGATTCGTTGTGGGGGGCGATATTCCTGCTGTCCCTGTTCCCGCCGCCGGGCGGAAGAATTCAGCAAGACATGCACCCACAAGGAGACAGCCCGTGCTCGCCATCTTCTCCAATGACGACGCCGGGGCCGCCCCCGGCCCCCGCAGCACCGAGGACTTCCGTACTGTCGTGAGGTGGCTCGACAGCCTCGGCCTGCACGGCACGTTCTTCTGGGTGCCTGAGCCGCCCCGGCGGGAGCAGGCGCACGAGGTCTGGCGCGAGACGCTGGAGTGGGCCTGCGGGCGCGGACATGACTTCCAGCTCCACGGCCTCAGCCACGACACCTGCCTGGAGTTCGGCCTCCCCCAGGCCAGCACCCGCCGCGCCAACCCGGCGCCCTTCGAGGAGTACGAGCGCCACCTGGCGCACTGGCAGCGCCGGCACGAGGCGGAGTGTCTGCAGGAGAGGCTCGAACGCGGGATCGGCCACTACGAGCGCACGTTCGGTAGCCGCCCGGTCGCCTTCCGGGCGCCGTGCTTCGGCGTCAGCCCCGGCATGTACGAGGCGCTGGCGGCCGTCGGCATTGGCGTCTCCTCCAGCCGGGGCATCAACCCCACGGCGACGGCCTATGCGTTGGAGCGCGGGCTTTCCAGCCCGCAGCGGCCGTCGCGGGCTGGAAAGCCCGCGCTCCAACTGTGGCAGCCTGACTTCCCTTGCGTGCCCTGGACCGAGCCCCCCGGCGTGCTGGAGGTTCCCTGCATGGAGGACCTCTGCATCGGCGGCGTGACGCCCGAGCAGGCCGAGGAGCGGTTAGCCCTGGTCCTCTCGGAGCTGGAGCACTTCCTGGCCGCCGCCGGCGAGGACGGGGTGCTGGTCATCGGCAGCCACTACGCCTCGATGATGCGCACCTGGGAACAGACGCGGCCCTTGCTGGAGGCCATGTTCGAGTGGCTGGCCCGACAGGGCGTAACAGAGTGGATGACATTTGCCGAATACGTAACTATACTATCCGCAGGAACCTGAGGAGGCGGCGGGGTGTTTGGCGTAGTGGTGGGTGACACCGCAGGACACCCGTCGTGACGGGAGAGGCCGATGGACGAGACTCTCCTCAACGCAGTGGTGGTCGGTGCCTGTGCGCTGGTCTGGCTGGCGGCGCTGGTGGTGGGCATCTGGCGCGTGCGTCATGGCCGTGACCGACGGGGCCTGATCCTGGCCGTGCTCGCCCTGACGGCCCTCGGGGTCGCCGTCGTCATCGTCACAGGCACGGAGTTCGGGAAGCATCTCTCGACGGCGGTGCGAGACCGCGTTACGGGGCCGCCGGCCGTGTTGGTGGCTTCCTGGCAGGGCCGGGGCGAGCTGCACTACCGCCTGGGCCCGCGGCAGTTGGCGAGCAGAGGCGAGCAGGGGCGCTACACGGTCCAGTCCGGCTCCCTGCGTCTGTCCAGCTTCACTGCCTATGCCGGCCAGGGCCCTACCGCGTGGGAGGCCGACACCAGGCTCTACGAGGTGCCGCCCCTGACGCTGGCGCCGGGCCAGGAGCAGGCACTGCAGGTCGGTCCGCCCTATCTCGCCCGTGTCGAGGTGGACCCACAGTTCAGGCGAGTGGCCCTGAAGGTGACGGACGTCGGAGGACGTAGCACGAACCTGTCCGACGCCCAGCGGACCTCGCCGCCCGGTCTGGAGATTGCGGACGCGCGTGGCAGAGTGGTGTGGCACGGCAAGTTCGCCTATGGGTGAGGCGGTTCGTGTACGTATTCCGGTGGAATACCAGGGCATCTGAAGGGCAAGCTGACGGTACGGCCGCTACTGCCGGGCTGCCCGTTCCCGGTGCAAGCCGTCCCCACGGAGCTTGTTCGACACAGTGATGACGTGCCTGACAAGGAGGAGTGACCGATACACCAGCGCTTCCTTCCGCCGATCATGATCCTGTTACTGATGGCCTGCGCACTCTCGGCCGGCCAGGCGCAGGCCCCGACACCTGTGCAGTTCGTCAGCGCCCACCCCAGCTACGCCAAGATCGCGCTGACGGCCGACGGGCAGAAGGTGCTGCTCCTGGCTCTCGATGAGTCGGGGGGCACCGACGCCGGCTATGACACCGTCTACGCCGACACCAACCTCAATGGCATCATCGAGGCTGCGGAGAAGGTGCAGAGCACCACGGATGCCGGCTACAGCAGCTTCAAGCCGCTCAGCTTCGACTTCCCCTACAACCCGCAGGGCGCGGGCGTGACGCAGCCACTGGTCCTGACGCTGGGCCGCTCGTACCTCGAGTCGGGCGTCGCGGCGTCGCTGCGCGTGATCCTGCGGCAGGGCGGGCAGAACTGGGAGTACACCTTCCGGCGGGCCCTGCCGGTATCCACGGACCTCACCAAGACGCGCGTGCTGACGGCAAGTCCGCTGACCGTCAAGCTGATCACGCGTACCGGCAACGGCCTGGGCCTCGCGGCCTCGCTGGGCGCCGGCGACTTCGATATCAGCACCTACACCCCGCACGGGAGCCCCCGGGTGCGGCTCCTCGTGCAGGGCGCGGACGGCCAGACGGCCAGCGACACCACGGTGCCGCTGGACCGCCTGGGCTATGGGTGAGGCGGCTCCTGCCTGTACTCCGTGCGAGTACAACCGGGACGGTACACAGTGAAGGCTACGGCCGATCTGGGACCGCTGGGCCAGGCAGAGGGTGAGGCCACCACCGAGTAGCGCAACCCCATGACCTGCGATAAGCGGATCCACCTCCCGGTGGATCCGCTTTTTGCTTGGGCCGTAGGGGCGCCATTCATGGCGCCCAGGGCGCGATGAATCGCGCCCCCACGGGAGGGACGCCATGGACAGTGCCGAGATACTGCAGGGCCTCAAGGACGCCGTCATCGCGATGGATGAGGACCGGGCGCGTGAACTGGCCGAGCAAGCACTGGCGCGGGGGATGGATGCCTATAACACGATCATGCAGGGCCTGGCGCCGGGCATGGCCGTGGTCAGCGAGAAGTACGACCACGAGGAGTACTTCGTCCCCGAGATCCTGATCTGCGCCGACGCGATGTATGCGGCCCTGGAGGTGCTCCGGCCGCACCTGAACCCGGCGACCATGCCGCACCAGGGCAAAGTCGTCATCGGCGTCGTGGCCGGGGACATCCATGACATCGGCAAGAACATCGTGCGGATGATGCTGGAGGGGGCGGGGCTGGAGGTACACGACCTCGGACGCGACGTGCCGGTCGCGCAGTTCGCCGATGAGGCGGAACGCATCGGCGCCGACATCATTGCCCTGTCCACGCTGATGAGCACGACCATGGAGAGCATGCGCCAGGTCGTGCAGGAGTTGGAGCGGCGCGGCACCCGCGACCGCTTCAAGGTCATCATCGGCGGCGGCCCGCTCTCCACGGCGTTCGCCGAGAGGATCGGGGCCGACGCCTATGGCCGCGACGCCGCCGAGGCTGTCCGCCTGGTGCAGAGACTACTCTCTGCCGACCCCGAGGCGCAGGAGGCTTCCCATGTCGCCAGCTAGCATGACTCCCAAAGAGCGCTTCCTCGCCTTCTTGCAGGGCCAGCCGGTGGACCGCCTGCTGTGCGTCCCGCTGATCCTCAACCATGCCAACCGCGCGGCCGGTCTGACCGTGAGCCAGACGTGCCAGAACGGCCCGGCGCTGGGCCGCGCCCATGCCGACTGCTACCGCAAGTACGGCCAGGACATGGTGACTCTCTTCACCGACACCTCACTCCTCGCCGAGGCCATGGGCACGAAGCTGAAGCACTTCGACGACGACGCGCCCCGAGTCGAGACGCCGGTGGTGCAGTCGCCGGACGACGTGGCCAGGGTGCACATGCCCGACCCGCACAGCGACGGTCGCCTGCCCGTGTTCCTCGAGGCCATCCGGACCGCCAACGCCGAGGTCGGGGCAGAGGTCTTCGTCGCCTGTTGCTTCGCGATGCCGTTCACGGTTGCGGCGGCGCTCATGGGCACCGATGTCTTCGTGAAGGCGACCCGCAAGGCGCCGGAGCTGGCGCACCGCTTGCTGGAGATGGCCACGGAGGCGGCGCTGCGCTTCACCGATGCGGTCATCGCCGCCGGGGGCGTCCCGGTGCCGGTGGACCCGGTCGCCTCGTGCAGCGTCATTGGCCCCCGGCAGTACGCCGAGTTCGCCCGGCCCTACACGCAGCGCATCCTGGAGCGGATCGCCGCGGCCGGCCTGCCGCCGGTCCTGCACATCTGCGGCCATTCGCACCTGATCTGGGACCAGATGGTGGACGGTGGCGCCGCAGTGCTGAGCCTGGACAAGGTGGATCTGGCCCAGGCCAAGGCGGCGGTCGGCGCCCGCTGCTGCCTGATGGGCAACGTGCCCCCGGCCGAGGTGCTGCTCTATGGCACGCCGGAGCTGGTGGCGCAGACGACGCTCGCAGGCATCCGCGCCGCCGCCGATAGCCCCGGCGGCTACATCGTCGCCAGCGGCTGCGAAGTCCCCCTCGCCACACCCGAGGAGAACATCCACGCGATGCTCCAGACGGTGCGCGAGTACGGGAAGCCGGGCTAGAGAGAGGCCGCGTGGGCGCGCGACCATAGCCGACGGACATGGAGCGGTCTTGACCCAGACACAGCGACTCCTGGCGGCCCTGCGCCGCGAACCCACCGATCGCCCGCCGGTCATCTGCCCCGGCGGGATGATGTCGGTCGCCACCGTCGAGGCGATGGACCTCTCAGGCTGCCACTGGCCGCAGGCCCACTGCGACCTCGATCAGATGGTGCGGCTCGCGCTGGCGGTGACCGACGAGGGCGGGATGGAGAACCTGGCGGTGCCCTTCTGCATGACGGTCGAGGCCGAGGCGCTCGGGGCAGAGGTGGACTTCGGGGATCGCCTCACGCAGCCCCGCGTCAGCCGCGAGCCCTGCGCGACCTCGCAGGACCTGCTCAGCGCTTCCCTCTCCCCCATCGCCGACAGCCCGCGCGCGCAGGTGGTGCTGCAGGCCATGCGGCAGCTACGGACGGCCCGCCCCGGGACGCCCGTGCTGGGCAACCTCGTCGGCCCGATGTCGCTCGCGGCGTCACTGGTGCAGCCGGATCGCTTCCTCAAGGAGATGATCCGCGAGCCGCGGGCCGTGGCCGAGGTGCTGGAGCGTCTCAGCGACCTGCTGGCCGCTTTCGGCCAGGAGCAGATCGCCGCCGGCGCCGAGGTCATGGTCATCGCCGACCCGACGGCCACGGGCGAGATCGTCGGTCCGCGCCTGTTCGAGCGGCTGGTGCTGCCGCCCCTCTCACGGCTGATTCAGGCGCTGCGCGCGGCGGGGTCCCCGGTCATCGTGCATGTGTGCGGGAACGTCATGCCACTGGCGCCGCTGCTGCCGCGACTGGAGGCCGACTGCGTCAGCGTGGACGCCGTCGTCAGCCTCCGCCGCCTGCGCGGGGAACTGCCGGACATGCCGTTGATGGGCAATCTGGACGCCCTGGTGCTGGAAGCCGGGCCGCCCGAGCGGATTGCGCACTGGACGCGCCATGTCGGGCTCAGGCGCGCCGACATCATCGCCCCCGCCTGCGCGGTCGTGCCCACGACGCCGCTGGCCCATCTGCGCGCTCTGGCGCAGGCGGCGCGCGACCCGATAGCGAAATAGGGACCCATGAACGAGCTTCTGCGACAACTGCCCTCGGTGGACCGGCTGCTCAACGAGCCCGCCGTGCAGGACCTGGTCGCGGCCCACGGTCACGGGCACGTCGTCCATGTGCTGCGGCGCGTGCTGGACGACATGCGGGCGGAGATCATCGCCGGCAAGCTGGCCGAGGCGGCACCTGAGACCGTCGGGGCGCTGCTGGTGGAGCGTCTGCAGGCTGCCCTGCGCCCGTCGCTGCGCCACGCCATCAACGCCGCCGGCATCATCCTGCACACGGGCCTGGGGCGCGCGCTGCTCCCGCCGGCTGCCGTGGACGCGGTGCACGACACCATCCGGGGCTACTGCACCCTCGCCACCGACCTACCGCGCGGCCGCCGCATGTCGCGGGATGAGCACTACCAGGACCTACTCTGCGCGCTGACAGGCGCCGAGGCGGCCACCGTGGTCAACAACAACGCGGCGGCCACGATGCTCATCCTCAACACGCTGGCGCAGGGGCGGGAGGTCATCATCTCGCGCGGGCAACTCGTGGAGATCGGCGGGGCCTTCCGCATGCCCGAAGTCATGGCCATGAGCGGCGCGATCATGCGCGAGGTCGGCACGACGAACAAGACCCACCTCCGCGACTACGAGAGCGCCATCGGCGAGAACACCGGCGCGATCATGCGCGTGCACCAGAGCAACTACCGCATCCTGGGCTTCACCGCCGAGCCCGACATCGCCGAACTGGCCGCGCTGGGCCGGCGGCACAACCTGCCGGTCGTGGACGACCTGGGCAGCGGCGCGCTGGTGGACCTGCGCCCGTTCGGGCTGGGGCCGGAACCGCTCGTGCAGGAGAGCCTGCAGGCCGGCGCGACCGTCGCCTGCTTCAGCGGCGACAAGCTCGTCGGAGGGCCGCAGTGTGGCATCATTGCGGGCACGCGTGAGGTCGTCGAGCGCCTCAAGAAGAACCCGCTCGCCCGCGCCCTGCGCATCGGCAAGATGACGGCGGCGGCGCTGGAGGCGACGCTCAAGCTGTTCCTCGACCCGCAGACGCTGTGTGAGAAGCACCCGACGTACCGCATGATGTCACAGCCTCTCGATGCCCTGCAGCGCCGCGCCGAGGCCATGCTCTCCGCCCTGTCCGAGGCGCCGGCCGAGGCGGCCGCGCTGTCGGCGCAGCGCGGCGAGACCGAGATCGGCAGCGGCGCCGCCCCGATCGAGAAGCTGCCGAGCTGGACGCTGTCCGTGGCGCCCGGCCCCGTGAGCGCCGACGAGCTGGCTCGCCGCCTGCGCGCGCACGAGCCACCCATCTTCACCCGCATCCAACACGAGGCCGTCGTGCTGGACTTCCGCACGATACAGCCCGACGAGGATGCGGTCGTCACCCGGGCCCTCGCAGGACTGCTGCGCAGCCTGTAGCAGGGCGTCACACAGAACAGGAGTCTGCTTCATGTCCCCGCTCAAAGTCGCCGTCATCGGTCTCGGCCGCGCCGGGCTGAACATCCACATCGCCCGCATGCGCAACGACGACCGCTTCCGCATCACGGGTGTGACCGACTGGGTCCCCGAGCGCGTCCAGGAGGTCACGGCCGACCTGGGCTGCCCGGGCTTCCCCGACGCGGCCACGCTGATCGCGCAGGCCGAGGCCGACGCCATCGTCGTCGCCAGCGCCTCCGACTCGCATCCCGATGTCACCTGCGACGTGCTGCGCAGCGGGCGCCACGCCATCTGCGAGAAGCCGATGGCCACGACCGCCGCCGACGCCCGCCGCATGATCGCCACCGCGCGCGAGACCGGCCAACTGCTCTTCATGCACCACAATCGCCGCTTCGGCCAGGAATTCCTGCATCTCAAGCACATCGTCGAGAGCCAGCGGCTCGGCGAGGTGTTCGAGGTGCGCATGCGCGAGCTGCGCTTCGTGCGTCGGTTTGACTGGCAGACCCTCAGCCGCTTCGGCGGCGGCGTCATCAACAACGCCGGCTCGCATTACCTGGACCTGGGGATGCAACTGCTCGGCGCGCCGGTCGTGAAGGTTACCTGCGACCTCAAGCAGATCGCCTCGGCGGGCGACGTAGAGGATCACGTGAAGGTCGTGCTGACGGCTGCCAATGGCCGCGTGTACGACCTGGAGATATCCATGGCATGCGCCTTCGCGGAGCCCAAGTGGACGATCTGCGGCCGGCACGGCACCATGACCAGCGACGGCCGGACCTCGCATCTGAAGTGGTTCGACCCGGCGCAGCTTGCGCCCATCACTGCCGACCCCGGCGCGGCCAGCAACCGCCGCTACGACAACGACGATGTCATCCCCTGGCAAGAGGAGCAGATCGAGGCCACGGCCCCGGGGATTGGCGACTTCTATGACAACTTCTGGGGCGTGGTGCGCGAGGGGCAGGAGATGGTCGTGAAGGCGGAGGAAGCCGCCGAGGTCGTGCGCGTCATCGAGGAGTGCAAGCGCGTCAGTGGCTTCTACGACCAGCCGCGTCCGGTGATCTGAGGCACGAAGACCATGATTGATCTCGAACGCCGCCGCCGCGTCATGGCGCGGTCCATCAAGCTGGGGCACTGCATCTGCAACCCCAGGAAGCCGTGCCCGTGCGATGTGTTCCAGGAGCACAACGTCTGCCAGTGCGCGGGCGAGAAGCTGCCCGACCTGGCGGCCGATGTGCCCCTGACCAGCCTCGTCAAGAACGCCGGGTGCGCCTCGAAGATCAGCCAGACGGACCTCAAGCAGGCCCTGGCCACGCTCCCGTCGCTGGACGACCCGCGCGTACTCGTGGGCTCGAACACCGGTGACGATGCGGGCGTCTTCCAGCTCGACGCCGAGACGGCGCTCGTGCAGACCGTGGATGTCTTCACCCCCGGCGTGGATGACCCGTACACCTTCGGTCAGATCGCGGCGGCGAACTCGGTCAGCGATGTCTATGCGATGGGCGGCCGCCCGCTGAGCGCCCTCGCCATCATCGGCTTCCCCGTCGAGAGCCTGGACCTGTCCATGATGACGGAGATCATGCGCGGCGGGACGGACAAGCTCGCCGAGGCGGGCGTACCCGTGATCGGGGGGCACAGCATCAACGACCTCGACGTGAAGTTCGGCTTTGCCGTGACCGGCCTGATCCACCCGCAGCGTCTCATCACCAACGCCGCCGCGCGCCCGGGCGATGTGCTCATCCTGACCAAGCCGCTGGGCGTCGGCATCATCGCCTTCGCCGCGCAGCTCGGCCGCGCCACGCCCGAGGCCCAGGCCGAGGCCGCCCACTGGATGACGCTCCTGAACCGCGCGGCCTCGGAGCTGATGGTCGAGGCCGGCGTCGCCTGCGCCACGGATGTCACGGGCTTCGGGCTGCTGGGCCACCTGAGCGAGATGGTGGCGCAAAGTGGTGTCACCGCGGAGATCACCGCTGCCGACGTGCCCGTCCTGCCGGTGGCGCTGGACTACGCGCGCCAGAGTCTCGTCTCGGGCGGCGCGGAGCGCAACCGCGAGCACGCCCGTCAGTTCCTGCAGCTCGAGGGCGACGTGGCCGAGGAGCTGCTGCACGTGTTGCATGACCCGCAGACTTCCGGCGGGCTGCTCATGTGCGCGCCCGCCGAGGGCGCGGAGGCCCTGCTGGCGCGGCTGCACGAGACGGGCCACACCTACGCCGCGATCATCGGGCGGATCACCGAACCGTCGGAAGGGAAGATCATCGTGAAGCAGACCGAGGGGCAGCCTGAGAAGCGATCGTGCTGTGCCGCCAGTGCCGAGGAGCTGCCGTCGTGCTGCTGCAGCGAACCGGCTGAGGCGCCCTCAGCCTGCTGCGCCGGGCGGGATGGAGCCGAGGGGGAGCCGTGCTGCGCCGCCCAGGCCGCCGCCGGCGAGGGGACCAACGAGGCGGCCTCGCTGTTTGGCATCTTCATGGAAGAGGCCAACCGTCCCGGCGCGCTGGACCTGCAGCAGAAGGAACTGCTCAGCGTGGCCCTGTCCATCGTGACCAAGTGCGAGCCCTGCCTGAAGATCCACCTGAATAAGGCGCGCCAGTCCGGGCTGACCGAGGCGCAGATCGAGGAGGCGGTGTGGCTGGCCGTGCAGTTCGGCGGCGCCCCGGCGATGATGTTCTACCGGTCGGTGACGGACCGGTAGGCGTCACTCCTGTTTGCGCTTCCGCTCGATCTCCGACAGTCGCCGTCGCATGTCCAGGGGCTTGGGTGGCTCCGGCGCCTGCTCGGCCACCGGCGGCTCCTCCACTGCCTCCCCCGCCTCACCTGTCTCGGGCCGCGCCTTTGGTACGTACGGCTCCAGCCCCAGCAGATGGTGCGTGATGACCAGCGCCGCCTGCTTGTCGGGGATGCGACCCCGGGTCCCGCTATCAATGTCCGTGAGCGCGAACGACGGCAACGCCGCCCCCACGCATGACGGGCACCCGTCCTCACACGGGCAGTTGCTGATGACCTCATGCACGGCCGCCACCAGGCGCTCCATCGCGTCGGCACAGCGCTCCGCGTAGCCCATGCCGCCGGGGTAGCGGTCGTACAGGAAGAGCGCGTCACGCCCCAGGTTGCTGGCGTCCACCACGACCCCGACGTCCTGCACATCGCACATCACGAACATCGGCGCGACTTCCACCATGCAGTTCGCGATGCCGATCAGTCCCTCGGCCGGCACGAGCTGGTGCTTCCGCACCGCGTCCAGGCAGGCGTCGGGCGGGGCCAGCCACAGCGATACCGTCTCCAGGATCTGCGGCGGCATCTCCAGGTGCTCGAACCCCAGGCTGTCGCGCGAGTGGTACTTGACCTTCTTGAACATCGGGATGGTCGTCGTGACCGTGACCGGACCCAGGCCGAGGGTGCCCTCGTGCCACTGCCGCTCCTCGTCGGTGTCCTGGATCTGCAGGCGCGAGCTGGTGACCGCCTGCGTGTAGTAGTCCAGGTCGCGCCGCTCGACATAGGCGCTGGCGTTGGGGATGTCCAGGTCGGTCACGAGGTAGCTCTGCGCATCGTGCAGATAGACCGCGTGCTTGTGGAGCTGCGAGAAGGCGCTCACCTCGTCCATCGTCCCGATGACGCGGTTGTCGCTGCTGGCGTCAAGAATGTTGTACACCGGTCCGCCGATGTTGCGCAGGTTGACCTGCGCCGCCGGGTACTCCTCATTCGCCCAGTACCACCGCCCCCCCAGGTGGCGCACCAGCTTCTGCTCCTCCAGGATCTCCAGGAGCGCCTCGGCGTACTCCCCGAACAGACCGACCTCGTCGTCCGGCACCGGCAGCTCGTACAGCGCGCTCTTCAGGTGGCCGATGGCCACATGCGGGTTGTCCGGGTCAATGACCGCCTGCTCGGGGTTCTTGGCGAACAGGTACTCCCCGTGCTGCATGAGGTACTGATCAATGGGCGCGTTGTCGGCGATGAGGAACACGAGAGCCTCGTCAGCACCGCGCCCCGCACGCCCGGCCTGCTGCCATGCACTGGCGATCGTGCCGGGGTAGCCGACCATCAGACACGCATCGAGGCTGCCGATGTCAATGCCCAACTCGAGGGCGTTGGTGCTGGCCACGCCGAGGATGTCGCCGGAGGCCAGCCGCCGCTCGATCTCGCGCCGCTCCTCGGGCAGATAGCCACCGCGGTAGGCCTGCACCTTCTCAGAAAACCGCGGCGAGACATGGCTGAGGTTGTCTCGCGCCCCGCGCGAGATCAGCTCCGCCGCCAGCCGCGTACGGACGAAGGCAATGGTCTGGATCTCCTCGCGCACGAGGTTGGTGAGCAGCTCAATGGCCTCACCAATGGGCCCCCGCCGCTCGCCCCCGGCGGTGACGTTGACGTTGGAGGGGCCGGACAGTATCCGGCCCGCCGTTCTCTGCGCCTCGTCCTTCGCGTCGGGTAGGGCGTCTGAGGCCCGAACGGCGGGCCGGCTAGTAGCCGGCCCCTCCGCGGCCACCTCCCCGATCACCGGCGGGTTCCACAGCACGAACCGCTTAGCCCCCCGCGGTGAGCCGTCATCATCCACCAGCTCCATCGCTTGCCCCGTGATGCGCGAGGCGTGCTCGACCGGGTTGGCGATCGTCGCCGAGCAGCACACGAACTGCGGATCGCAGCCGTGGTGACGGCAGATGCGCTGCAGCCGCCGCATGACGTTCGCCAGGTGCGAGCCGAACACGCCGCGGTAGGCATGGACTTCGTCCACCACGACATACTGCAGATGGGAGAAGAACTTGGCCCAGCGCGCATGGTGCGGCAGGATCGCCTGGTGCAGCATGTCGGGGTTGGTCAGGACGATCGCCCCGTTGTCGCGCAGCTTGCGCCGCTGCGGCGCCGGTGTGTCGCCGTCATAGGTCCCGGCCAGGAACTTGATGCCGCCCTTGCGCTTGCTCGTGAACCGCTCGAGCCCGCGCAACTGGTCCTGCGCCAGGGCCTTGGTCGGGTAGATGAACAGCGCCGTGGCCAGCGGGTCGGCCAGGATCGTCTCGACCACCGGGATGTTGTAGCACAGCGTCTTGCCACTCGCCGTGCCGGTGACGATGACGACACTCAGCCCGGCGCGCAGATGCTCGATGGCTTGCACCTGGTGGACATAGAGCTGCTCGATGCCGGAGCCGGCCAGCGCGGCCGCAACAGGCTCCGCGAGCGGCTCGGACAGCTCGCCGAAGCGCGCTGGACGCTCGGGCAGCTCCACGACCTCGACGACCTGGTCGCGGTAGCGGCGGGTGTTGGTGTAGTGCTCCAGGAAGGCTTCAGCGTTCATGCGTGCTCCGCTTTCTTGCGCTTGCGTCTCATGGCCGCGGCGGCGATAGCGTCGCCCAGAACGCGGGCGGGCGCGTCGGTGTCGCTGCCGTCACCGTTGGAGGGGCCGGATATCATCCGGCCCGCTGTGGGCTGCTCATCGGTCTGTACCACGGGAGGCGGCGCCGGTCGTTCCGCACGGCGAGCCGGATGATATCCGGCCCCTCCAGCGACCTGGCCTGCCAGCTTGTCTGCCGCAACGGCCTGCTCCCGCTCGTGCTCGCGGCGTGCCTCATCGCGACGCCCGCTCTCGTGGGCGCGACGGCGCATGGCGCGGCGAGCCACGTCGGTGTCACTCAGGCTCCGCGGCGGCGCTTCCGGATCGGGGAAGCCCTCGGGCGGCCGGAACTCGATGTCATGGAAGATGCTGGGGAAGGCGTGGCGCTCCAGGCGCCGCCGCAGGCTCCGCTCCAGCCGCAGTCGCGCCTCCGCCTCATCCTGCCCCAGCGCCTCATCCTCCGGCAGATTCAGTCGCGCCGGATCGGCCAGCAGCAGCTCCAGAACCATGCGCGCCGACTTCTTGCTGGGCACCGACCCCTCGTGCCGCTCGACATTCCACGTCGCGTCCTGCCGCAGCGGCTTGCCCACGCAGCACGGACAGCCGTCGCGGCACTTGCACGTCTTCACGCGCTCCAGCAGCGCCGGCATGATCTCGTGCAGGCGCTCGAAGCCGCGCTCGGTGAAGCCCAGGCCCAGCGGGTAGCGCTCGTAGATGAAGGTGCTCTGCCACGGCGAGTTCGCGCAGCCGACGGTGTGGGAGAAATCCAGCGTCTCGCACGTCACGAACAGGGGCAGCAACATGCGCGTGCCGTAGCCGATGCCGCGCAGGCCGGAATACGGGTCCAGCCCCTTGCGGATGACCTCGCGCAGCAGGTCATCGTCGGGCGTGATCCACATCCCCATGGTTTCCAGTTGCAGCGTCGGCACGGGCGGGTTCACCGGCTCGCGCGTGAAGGCGTCCAGCTTGTAGAAGTGGATGCGCTCGAACAGGTGGGTCTCGAAGTATGCCGTGACCTCGCCGAAGCACGCGGTGCCTCGCCCGAAGGGCTTGCGGCGCAGCACCCGGTCAATGTGGTGCACATCGGTCCCGCCCTGCGGCTGGGTGTAGTAGTCCACCTCGACCGGATGCACGGTGGCGACGCGCTTGACCAGGTCCAGCTCGTCCACGAGGTACGTGTCGCCATAGTGCATGTAGATCGCGCCCGGATGCACGTAGGTCGGGGCATCATACAGGTTCATGTGCCCGATGACCGCATGGGTGTCGCGGTCCTGCACGACCAGCTCCGCCTCGCTGTAGCCGCGCAGCGACACCTCGAACTGCGGCATCTCGACACTCGCATGCCACCAGCGCCCGGCCCGGTGGCTGACCTTGCGCAGGTCCTGCAACACTTCCAGCGCCTCGCCGGCGGCGGGGCCGAAGGCGGGGGCGTCGGCGTCGGGCAGCGGCAGCTCGTGTGTGGCGCAGCGCACATGGCCCGCGATGATGTAGGGGTTGTCGGTGTCGGCGACGACTTCCTCAATGGGCCGGTCGAAGATGTACGACGGATGGTCCATCACGTACTGGTTGATCGTGGTGTCCAGGCCCACGAGCACGACGAGCGATTCGCGGTCGCGCCGCCCGGCCCGCCCAGCCTGCTGGAAGAACGAGGCCAGCGTCCCGGGGTAGCCCACCACGAGGCTCGCGTCGAGCCCACCGATGTCAATGCCCAGCTCCAGCGCCCGGGTGCAGCTCACGCCAAGCAGCTCACCGGTGAACAGCTTGCGCTCGATCTCGCGGCGCTCCTCGGCAAGATACCCGCCCCGGTAGGGCATCACCTTCTGGGCCAATTCCGGCGCCGTCGCCCGCAGGGCGTCGGCCACGTAGCGGTAGATCAGTTCGGCGGTGATCTTCGCCTTGGAGAACGTGATGGTCGGCACGTCGCGCCGCACCAGCTCGGCCATCAACTCGGTGGCCTCGACATTGGCGCTGCGACGGGCGCGGAACTTGCGGCCGTAGATGATCGGCGGGTTCCAGAACACCCAGTGCCGCGCCCCGGCCGGGCTGCCGTCATCATCCACGACCGTGGCCTGCCGCCCGGTGAGCAGCGTCACCAGCTCCGCGGGATTGCCGATGGTCGCGGAGCAGAAGATGAAGCGGGGCGCCGTAGGAGCGCCAGCATCCTGCTGGCACGTAGGTGAGCAACAGCCGTGCCAGCAGGATGCTGGCGCTCCTACGGCGTCGGCTCGATAATGCCCCGCCACCCGCTCGAACCGACGGAAGAGGTTGGCCATGTTCGCGCCGAACAGGCCGCTGTAGGTGTGGATCTCGTCGAGGATGACCAGCTCGAGGTGTTCGAGGAAGCCTGCCCAGCGCGTGTGCTGCGGCAGTATGCCCGCGTGGATCATGTCGGGGTTCGTCAGGATCACGCTGGCCTCGTCGCGCAGCTTGCGCCGCATCGCCGAGGGCGTGTCCCCATCATAGCAGCCGCACAGCACGTCCCCGCGCCCGGCGAGCTTCAGCAGCCGCTGCAGCCCCAGCAGTTGATCCTGCGCGAGCGCCTTGAGGGGAAAGACCGCCAGCACCCGCGCCTCGGGGTCGCGCTCCAGCAGTTCCAGGATGGCGAGCTGATACACGAGCGACTTGCCACTGGCAGTGCCCGTCGCCAGGAGCACGTCCTCCCCCCGCCGCACGGCTTCCAGGCCCTGCGCCTGATGGCAGTACAGGCGCTCAATGCCCAGGCCGTCCAGGGCAGTCTGCGCGGCGGAGAGCAGGGGCGGCTGCAGGTCGGCATAGCGAGCCGGACGGGGCTCCTGCCGGGCGTGATGGACGATCTGCCCACGGTAGGAGGGGGCCTGCTTCAGTTCGTCGAGGAAGCGCGTGAAGTCCATGGCGGAAGCTGACTCTCAGCGCGCTCATTATACACTAATCAAACAGATGTTCAATGGCGACTCGCGCTGTAGTGGTGCGATTCATCGCGCCCGCTACAGTGCGTCCACCGCTTCTAGCAGCTTCCGCCGCAGGTCGAGCAGCCTCTGGGGGTCGCGTGTGTACTCCGTCAGCTTCCCCTTCGGCCCGGCGATCTCGGCGAGGGCCGTGCTGTAGGCCGTCTGCGCGGTGGTCTTGTGTGGGCTGCGGCTCTTCTGGATCGCGTGTTGGGCCGCACGCAGCATCTCCACGTCCTCGAACCCGTCGCGCAGCCGTTCCCAGCGCGTGGAGGCCAGGGGGCGTGGGGTCCCTGTCGGCTGCGCCGACACCCCGCCCTGACCGCCCGGGTACACGATGAACAGGTCGCCCGGAGCGTACTTCCCGTCGCCCTCGGGCTTGGTCCACACATCCGCCGGCCAGTTCAGGTAAGACCAGCGCAGCAGACCCCCGAACTGCTCCTGCCAGCAGATCCAGCCGATGGCCCGCTGCTCGACGGCCTCGGAGGTGATGAAGCTGTTGGGGAGGTCGGGGTGGCAGCAGATGTACGTCTCGACCAGCTTGCCCTGCTCGCGCAACTCCGCGGCGAGCTTCGGGTCGTAGACATCCTCGCGCAGCTTGAACACGAACCGGTCAACGTCCCCGGTCAGCATCCGCGACGAGCGCAGCGAATCGAGCGCGCAGGTCGTGCGGAGGTCCGGGTCCGCGTCGCGCAACAGCTTGCGGCACTGTTTGAAGCGGTCGAGCGTGGGCTGGCCGTAGACGTCCTGCGGCTCGTCGGTCGGGCAGATGTACAGGCGGTCCAGCCAGCCCTTCTCGCGGCAGTGCTCGGCCAACGCGCGGGCGAAGGCGACCCAGGCCTCGTCGAAGGCGGGCTCGCCGGGGTTCGTCTTGACGGTCACCATCTTGCCGGCGGCATCGGCGTAGCTGATGCTGGACTCCGCCCGGCCGTTGAACATCTGCAGGTACTCGATCAGCCCGTCAATACCCAGGCTCGCGCACAGCTCGACATAGCGGTCGAAGCGCTCGAAGCCGAAGCTCCACTCCCCGGTCGCGGTCCGCCGCCAGTCGAAGTACCGCCGCCCCACCTGTACGACGCTCTCGCCGTGGGCCGCCAGGTCCTGCAGGTAGGTTCGCACGATCGCCCACCACTCGTCGCTCCACTCCGCGACGGCATAGGCCTTCGCCAGGCGGTCCATGGCCTGCCAGAAGTCCACGCGGAAGCGCCACTCGGAGGGGGGAGGCAGGAGGAGCCGGTGCACGACCAGCCGCACGGGGAGGGGGAACTGCGCGCCGTCGTCGGCAGTGAGCGTGACCTGGCCCTCATATGGCCCCGGCACGGTGTCAGAGGGCACGCGCACGGTCAGCCACAGGCTGCGCGTCTCGCCCGGCGTCAGCTCGAAGCCGTCAGCCGGCAGGTCGCGCAGCACGTCAGGCCATTGCCGCAGCCGCTTCTCCGGATCCATGTGCCCGATGGCCGGTACGGTGTCCACGAGGCGCAGGGAGACGGCCTCCGCTGGGAGCTCGGCCCCGGAGGCGGCGCGGAAGGGCGATACAGTGGGCTTGAGCCGGAACGGCTCCTTACCGAAAGGGGAGCACCACCACCTGTAGCGACTCGGTCTCGTTGCGGCAGGCGTCGAGGGTGGGCGCCTCGCCCGGCTCGACGGCCCGCTCATCGGAGAACACGTGCTGCAGCGACGTCACCCCGCCGGCGGCGAATCTCGGTAACGTACCGGTGGTCTTGGCTGCCTTGATCTGCGCCTGGAGCATCTCGGCCTCCCCGCGAAGCTTGTTGGCGAACTGAGCCAGCGCGTCGAGTTCGGTGCGGCCCAGCCTCGCCCGATTCCGGTACTGGGCGATGAGGTAGCGCCACTGGACCGTCAGCGCGTCGAGATCGGCCTGCAGCCTCGTCTTGGCCTCACCCTTGGGCAGCATCGCCCAGGCGCGGGTGGCCACGCCCAGGGCTCTCTCTACCGCCGCGATGTTCGGCGACACCTCCGGCGTGATGATCGGGTACGGCGCGGACCGCCACACCGTCTTGCCTGTCACATCGCTCAGTGAGAAGGTGACGGTCGCGAAGCCGTCCTGGTAGACGCTGTAGGGGACGTTCTGGGGTGTCCGCCCGCCGGCCGGGACCGTCACCTTGGTGACGCCGAAGAAGTGGCCATAGTTGTCGCGGCTCATCACGCGTGTGCTGACCTTGGCGGCCGCCGGCTGGGACGCAGGATTCTGCACCACGACCTGACCGGTGTTCCCACCGATCCAGAGGCTCCCGAGCGAGGTCAACTGCAGGGAGAGTGGCTGCGTGCCGAAGACCATGCTGCCGAAGCCCGCCAGCTCGTGGAACTCCTTGAGCTTGCGGTCCCAGGAACTGATCTCGCCGTCCGCCGCGACGTGTCGGGCGATGGACAGCCCCCAGGCGATCCCTGGCGCCGGCGCCAGGTCATTGGCGAAGGGCAACTCCAACTCGACGCTCCACCCGTCTACCATGGTGGCGGCCTCGGCGCGCCAGCGGTAGTCTGCCGTCTTGTCCTTCATCAGGGCATCGTACTGCGCGCCCTTGGGGTTGACGGCCAGGTGGATGTAGCTCTTGCGCTGGTCATCGGTGTCGAAGAACAGCTCCAGATCGTCGTCTTCCCAGACGGGGCCGTCACGGTCGGTGGTGTCCGCCTTGAGGGAGGCGGCGTTGGGGTCGCCCATGATCGCGGCGATGTACAGGTTGTGGTCATCGTACATCGCGTAGACGCTGGTGGGGCGGGTGGGCAGGCCTCGCCCGCCCACGAGCACGAAAGGCGAGAGCGGGGCGGCCGCAGCCCACTCGTTGGGCTCGATGATGCCGTCCAGGCGCGGCGCCGCAGTGACCCTGGGCACGCTCACGACAGGGGGCGTATAGAAGCGAGTGTCTTGGGCAAGCGCCGGCAAGACGACCACGACTAGTAGCGCGGCCAGCAGGACCTTGCGCATCGCGCACCTCCGGATCAGGTGAACGGTGAAAACCACACAGACGCGACCACGTTGCGCCCCGCCGTTCACGGCTCTGTGTCATTCTCCTCCGCGGTTGCGTCTTCCTTCTTCAAGGACAGCGCCCGTTGGTAGGCCTCCCGGTGTGACGCCCACCCCAGGTCCGACAGCACCCCTGCGATGTCCCGGGGCCTCAGCCCCGCCTGCAACAGCCGTCGCACCGTCGGCGTCAGCTCCCGCTCCCCCGCCGCGGCCGCCGGCTCTTCCCCGCCCTCGATGACGAGCACGAACTCGCCCCGGGGCTCGCGCGCGGCGAACACGCCTGCCAGTTCGGACGCGGTCCCCCGCAGCAGCTCCTCGTACTGCTTGGTCAACTCCCGGGCGACGAGCACCGGTCGGTCGCCGAACACCTCTGCCGCCGCCTGCAGCGTCTCCACCACGCGGTGCGGGGCCTCGTACAGGACGACCGTGAGGCCGGTAGCTCTGAGGTGCTGCAGGAAGGCCAGGCGCTCCCCGGCCTTGCGGGGCGGGAAGCCGCCGAAGACGAAGCGGTCGGCGACCATACCCGAGACGCTCAGAGCCGTGACAAGGGCGCAGGGGCCCGGCACGGGCACGACTGACGCGCCGGCTGCAGCCGCGGCGCTGACCAGCTCGCGGCCCGGATCGGCGATGCCGGGGGTACCGCCGTCGGAGACATAGGCGATGTCCAGCCCCTCCTGCAGGCGCCGGATCAGCCGCTCCTGTTTGCGCGCGTCGCTATCGCCGTGAAAGCTCTCGAGGGGCTTGTGGAGGTCGAGGTGGGACAGCAGCTTCTGGGCCCGGCGGGTGTCCTCGGCGACGACGAGGTCGGCTGCGCCCAGGACCGCCCGGACGCGGTCGGAGAGGTCCTGCAAGTTGCCAATAGGGGTGGTGACGAGGTAGAGCGTGCCACACTGGCGCTGAGCATCCACCTGTCACCACCCCTTGAGTTCGTTCTGCGTCCACTTGTGGGCAGGCGGGGGGCCTGCCTCGTTGCGCGTGAGGCGTCGGCTACTGGGATGGGATCGTGAACGGCATCGCGCCGCCCATCGGCCCGAAGCCACCCATGCCGCCCTGGGGGTTCTTGGCCTGCTCGGCCTGGTAGTCGGTCAGCCACTGGGCGATCTGCTTGCCGAGCTCAGGCTGGTTGAGCGGCTTGAGCTTCTGCTCGACCTGCATGTTCATGAAGTAGTTCATCTGCGTGAAGGCCGAGGCGCGGTCGAAGGTGTCCTTGTACTGGTCAATGGCCTTCTGCCGCATACTGGCCTGCTGGGCCGCTTCGCCCTGCTTGGCCAGCTCCATATACAGGTCGCCCAGCTTCATGTGCATGGACGGAGAGCGCGCGCCCTCTTCGGTCTGGATCGCCGCGTCGAGTGTCTCGGCGGCCCGCTGCTTGTTGCCTTCCTGCTCGTAAAGCCCGGCCAGCTCCCACAGGGCCGTCACGTTCTGCGGGTCCTGCTTGGCTGCTTGCTCCAGAAGGGCCTTGGCCTGGGCCTGCTTCATCTTGTCGGGCGTGCCGCTCTTCTGGGCCTCATCCAGCAGGCTGTACGCCTGCAGCTCGGGGTCCACGATCTGAATCTGGGCCTGCTTCTTCAACTCGTCCTGGTACTCGCTCCAGGCCTTGTACTTCCGCTCGGACAGTACCTGCTCGCGGTAGGTGGCCTTGTTCTTCTCGAAGTCCTTGGGCAGGTTCGTGCGCCGCTCGAAGACCTTCATGAAGTGGTAGCCGAAGGGGCTCTTGAAGACCTCGCTGACCTGGCCGGGCTGCAGCTTGAAGGCGACCTCGTCGAACTCCTTGACCATGGCGCCGCGCTTGAACCAGCCCAGGTCGCCGCCCTTGGCGCCGCTGCCGGGGTCCTGCGAGTTCTCCTTGGCCAGCTTGGCGAAGTCGGCGCCCTGCTTGACCTGCGCCAGCAGCGCGTCGGCCTTCTGCTTGGCCAGGGCGTCGCCATCCGCCTGCTGCTGTCCCGCCGCCGGCTTGGCCTTCTTGGCCTCTTCATCCGGCTTGATGAGGATGTGGCTGGCCTTGACCTCGGTGTAGCTGTCCTTCAACTCGTCGTCGGTCAGCGCCACGCGCTTTTCCACGGTCTCCTTCAGCTTGTCCTGGGCGACCTGCTGCTTGACGCGGTCGGTATCCTTGCCGATCTCGCGGCGCAGTTCAGCCTTGAACTGGTCGAGAGTCTGGTTCTGCTTCTTGAGATGCCGCTTGAGCACTCGCTTGTCCGAGAAGCGCGTGTTGATGGTCTGCTCGACCTCATCGTCAATCTTCTTGCGGATGTCCGCGCCGCCCACCTTGATGCGCTCACGCTTGGTGGCCTGGCGCATCAGGACGCTGTCAATGAGGCTGTTGAGCAGGCCGCTCTTGGTCCAGCGCTCCTGCGTGGCGTCGCTCTGCCCCATGTCCTGTCGGGAGGACATGTTGAGGTCAAAGAGCGCGCGAGGGATCTTCTCGCCGTTGACGACCGCCACGACGGGCGAGACGCGCCCGCCCTTGCCCGCATCCGAGCGGCTACGGCTCGAGGGACCGCCGAAGGTATAGTAGGCGCCGGCCACGAAAATGAGGATAATGACGTAGAAGACGGCCTCGGCCAGGCTGGGCAGATCTACGTGTCGCTTACCGATCTTGGCCTTGACGCGCTTGCGGAAGACCTTGCGCATGCGAACAATGGACATTACTGCGCTCCTACGCTGAGGCGAAGCAGGTGCGCCCTGCCTTCGCCGGCATTCGTGCTCACTGACAACAGACTGCCGCGCGGCTTTGTTCCTGGCCCGCGCACCAGCCTTCGCCCCCCGGCAACACCGGGGACACAGGGGCAACGGACGGGGAAAGGGAAAGAGAGCCGGCCCGTGCCGGCTCTGCCGCTATTATACCTCCGGCGCAAAGGGCTGACAAGACGTGCGTAGCTTCGGAGGGGAGCCTGGCGCTGGAGCCTGTAGGGCGGGGCCTTGTGCCCTGCCCTACAGCACCGGCCACGCACAGGACGTGGCCGAGGCGACCTGGGAGTGATGCGCCCATGGCAACCGATCTGCGTATGCCGGTCGTCGCCGGACAGTTCTACGAAGCAACCGGGAGTGCCCTCAGGCAGGAGATCGCGGACTGTTATCTGGACCGCCGCGGGCCCGGCAGACTGCCGACGGTGGACCTCGCCGGGCCCAGGCAGATGCTCGGGCTGGTGTCGCCCCATGCCGGCTACATCTATTCGGGGCCGATGGCCGCCCACGGCTACGCGGCGCTGGCGGCGGACGGTCGGCCCGATGCCTTCGTCATCATCGGGCCCAACCACGGACGGGGCAGTTGGGTCTCGGCGATACAGACCTCCGGGGCGTGGCTGACGCCGCTGGGCGAGGCGCAGGTGGAACCCGAACTGGCCACGGCCCTCGCCGCCGAGCTGCCTGACTTCACCGTCGGGTCGGCCGCCTTCCGGGGCGAGCACAGCCTCGAGGTGCAGTTGCCCTTCCTGCAGGACCTGTACGGCGGCGAGGTGCCGTTCGTGCCGCTGATGATGCTGGACCAGGACCGCGACGCGGCCTCCGCTGTCGGCCGGGCCCTGGGGCGCGTGCTGGCAGGGCGCAATGTCGTCATCATCGCCAGCACTGACATGACCCACCAGGAGCCCCGCCAGGTCGCCACGGCGCAGGACCGGATTCTCATCGAGCGCATCGAGGCGCTCGACCCGGACGGTCTTCTGACCGAGCAGGCCCGCCGCGACATCACCATGTGCGGCTATGGCCCCACCGCCGCGATGCTCCTCGCGGCCAGGCAGCTTGGCGCCACACGCACCGAGACCTTCCGCTACGGTGACTCCGGCGAGGCCCATCCCATGGCCGCGGTCGTCGGCTATCTGTCGCTGGGAGTGTACCGGTAGAGTTGGCGCGCCCCGTGCTCCAGTAGCGCGGGCGGCCTCGCCCGCGCGCTGTCGGGACGGGCAGGCGAGGCCGCCTGCCCTACGGGGAAGGAACGGTCTCCTTTGGGACGCGGCGCTGGCGCGGCCCGTCCCGGTCCGTGGAAAAGCAACAGGCCCGGCATGTGCCGGGCCTGACTGTTCGCGGGTTGGGGTCGCGGCTACTGCGTCGCGCCCGGGGCTGTCGGGCCCTTCAGCTTGCCCAGCAGGCCATTGAGCTTGGCTGCCCACGCCCGGGCCAGAGCCTCTGGGGCAGCCTTGTTGGCAGCGGCGTCCTCGGCGGTCACTGTGACGACCTGCTGGCCATCGTACGCAACGACCCACTTGCCGTCTAGCGCCTGGGCCTGGGCCAGTCCGGACTTGCCCTTCCCGTACGAGAGCATTCTGACGATCTTGGCCTCGATGGCCTGCCCCCGCTCCGCCAGCGAGGCGAACCCGTCGGGCCCGCGCAGCCGGAAGAGCAGCAGGCCGCCCACCGCGACCTCGTACGTCCCCGCCGCGGCGCCCGCCGAAGCAGCGGCCTGGGCGCCCGCCGGACCCGAGAGCCTCTCGCTGGTCGCCACCGTCAGCTTTGGCAGCACGGCCGCCAGGTTGTCCCGCCAGGACTGGGCCAGTGCTTCCTGCGTCATTCCCACCGCCGCCGCGTCCCTGGCATAGACGGACACGAGCCGCACGCTGTCCACGTAGATGGTGGGGGCGCTGCGGACGCGCCCGACGCGGATCATCTCGGGCTTGAGGGGACCGATGGACAGCGCCTCGGTCAGGCGGTTGTACACGGCCACCTCGCGCTCGGCCAGCGTGTAGCCGGCCGCCGGTCCACGCAACTCCATGAACTTGTACTGGCCGAGGCCGATCTCGACCTTCTCTGGCGCATAGCCATCAGCAATCTTCGGCTTGGAGTCCAGCCCGCCCCAGAGCTTGAGTTCCTTCCCCTGCGGGGCCTGGGCCTGAGCAGCGTATGCTCCGACAGCAATGACCAGTATTGCGATCGCGACGGCGAGGCTGCGGCTGTTCATGGCGCGTCCACCTTCCATGCTGGGCCGGCGTGGCAGCGGTATGCAGTCCGTTCTGTATATTACCACCTTGGCCTGTCTGCTACTACTACTTCTTTCCCCCCGCGACCCGCGCCGGCGCTGACTCACAGGCCGGTGTCCGGCACCGCGCCGAACCGCCGCTCGCGCTTGTTGAAGGCGCGGATGGCGTCCAGCAGGTGCTCCACGGTGAAGTCGGGCCAGAGCACGTCCAGGACCACGATCTCGGCGTAGGCGATCTCCCAGAGCAGGAAGTTGCTGACGCGCATCTCGCGGCCGGGACGGAGGAATAACTGGACATCGGGGAGTTGGGGCGCGTAGAGGGCGCCCTGGACGTGCTGCTCATCTATGTCGGCGGGGGCCAGCACGCCCGCGCGCACCTGCTCGGCCAGTTGCCGCGCCGCATCCACAATCTCAGCCCGGCCGCCGTAGTTGATGCACAGGTTCAGAATGAGGCCGGTGTTCGCCGCCGTGCGGGCCTGGGCGTCGGCGAAGACCCGCTGCATGGTCTCCGGCAGCCCCGACAGCCGGCCCGAGGCGCGGAACTGCACGTCCATGTCGTGCAACTCCGCCAGTTCCTCGATCAACGCCCCTTCGATGAGCTGCATCAGGCCGGCGACTTCATCGGCGGGACGGTTCCAGTTCTCGGTGGAGAAGGCGTAGATGCTCAGCGCGGTCACACCCAGCTCGCCACAGGCTTTGACGGTGCGCTTGGTGGCCTTGCGGCCCTCGATGTGTCCGGCGAAACGGGGAAGTCCCCTCTGCGTGGCCCATCGTCCGTTACCGTCCATGACGATGGCGATGTGGGAGGGGATGGTGAGGCCCTCGGCGGTGACTACGTCGGTCAGTGCGGGCACCTAGCTCTCCTGCCTCGCCTCAACGGGGAGTTGAGGAAAGGCGGCAACAATCAACACGGCGCGTTCAGAGGTGCCCCGCTGTGCCACGACGCGCAGACACCCGCCCGCCGTCCCCCGCGGCGGCGCCGTTACAGCTTCGTCTACCCCCAGCCCCGCCTCCTCAAACCTCCGCCGAGCTTCGGGGGCCTTGAGGCCCAGCACATCCAGCCCCACCTGCGGAGCGCTCACCGCCTAGACCTCCATGATCTCTTCGACCTTCTTGGCCGTGATCTCGTCCACGCGGGCGATGAACTCGTCGGTCAGCTTCTGGATTTCCTTCTTGCCGCGCTCGACGTCGTCCTCGGAGATCTCCTTCGCCTTCTCGCGCTTGTCCAAGTGCTCATTGGCATCGCGCCGGACGTTGCGGATGGCCACCTTGCCCTCTTCGGCCTTGTGGTGGACCATCTTGGTCAGTTCCTTGCGCCGCTCTTCGGTCAACGTCGGGATCTCGAGCCGGATGGTGCTCCCATCGCTGTTGGGGGTGAGCCCCAGGTCCGACGCGTGGATGGCCTTGGTGATGGCCGGCAGCACGGACTTGTCCCACGGGGAGATCAGCAACTGGCGGGGCTCGGGGACGGACACCGTCGCCACCTGGTTGACCGGCATCTCACTGCCGTAGTACTCGACCTTGACGCGGTCCAGCAGGGCCGGGGTCGCGCGACCGGTGCGTACGGTCTGGAAATCGCGCTCCGTCGCCTCGATCGAGTGCTGCATTCGTTCCTTGGTGTTCTTGACCACATCCTGCATGCTAGCCCCTCCTCGTATGCGTGATGCGGCGCCACCGCGGGCGCCGACGGGCGCGATCACTCGCGCCCCTACGCGTCCTCCGTCACCAGCGTCCCCACCAGCTCGCCACATGCGGCGCGTACGATGTTGCCCTGCGTGTGGATGTTGAAGACCACGATGGGCAGATGGTTGTCCATGGACAGCGATATGGCCGTGGCGTCCATGACCTGCAGGCGCTGCTCGAGCGCCTGCAGGTAACTGACTCGCGGCAGATAGACGGCATCGGGGTACTCGTGGGGGTTCTTGTCGTAGACCCCGTCCACGTTGGTGGCCTTGAGGATGGCCCCCGCCCCGATCTCAATGGCCCGCAGGACGGCAGCGGTATCGGTCGTGAAGAACGGGTTGCCGGTGCCGGCGGCGAAGATGACGGTGCGGCCCTTCTCCAGGTGCCGAATGGCCCGGCGGCGGATGAAGGGCTCGGCCACCTCGCGCATCTCGATCGCCGTCTG
>JAJFUB010000063.1 GCA_021372615.1 bacterium
GATCTGGGCGCGGTGTCGAAGCTGGAAGAGACGCGGACGGGCGACACGCTGTCGGACCCGCGCCAGCAGGTCGTCTTCCCGCTGCCGCCGGCGCCGACGCCGATGCACTCGGCGGCGCTGACCGCCGCCAGCCGCGCCGACGAGGACAAGGTCGGCATGGCCCTGCCGCGCATCGCGGAAGAGGACTACGGCCTGCACTACGAGCGCAGCGCCGAGACGAATGAGCTGATCGTGTCCGGCATGGGCGCGCTGCACCTGGACATCCTGGCCGAGCGGATGGCGAACCGGTTCGACGTGAAGGTCAACCTGTCCGACCCGCTGATCCCGTACCGCGAGACGATCTCGAAGTCCTGCCGCGTGCAGGGCCGGCACAAGAAGCAGACGGGCGGCCGCGGGCAGTTCGGTGATGTGTGGGTGCGCATGGACCCGCAGGACCCGGGGGTCGAGGAGAACGCCTTCGTCAACGAGGTCAAGGGTGGTTCGGTGCCGACCAACTTCATCCCCGCGGTGGAGAAGGGCGTCCTCGACGGGCTCAAGAAGGGCATCCTGGCCGGGGCGCCGGTCGTCGGTGTGAAGGTCACGCTGGACGACGGCAGCTCGCACCCGGTGGACAGCTCGGAACAGGCGTTCCGCATGGCCGGCTCGATCGCCGTGAAGAACGCGCTGCAGCAGTCGAACCCGATCCTGCTCGAGCCGATCATGAACGTGGCGATCACGGTGTCCGAAGCGATCATGGGCGACATCATGAGCGACATGTCCGGGCGGCGGGGGCAGATCCAGGGCAGCGAGCCGATCGGCGGCGGTCTGCAGGTCGTGCGGGCCCTGGTGCCGCTGGCGGAGATGTCGCGCTATGCCGCGGACCTGCGGTCGCTGTCGCAGGGGGCGGCCAGCTACACCATGGAGTTCTCGCATTACCAGGAAGTGCCGGCGCACCTGGCGGAGGGCATCATCGCTGCCCGCAAGGCTCGCGAAGAGGCGGAAGGCTAGGGCTGTAGGGCGGGGGCTTGTACCCCGCCTGAGCAGAGGGGCGGGGTACAAGCCCCCGCCCTACAGGAGAAGCACCCGACGAGGTAACCAACGATGGTACAGGTTGAATCCAGGCTGAAAGTTGCGGATAACTCGGGCGTGCAGGAGATCGGCATGATCCGAGTCGTCGGGCGCGGGTACCACCGCTATGCCGGACTGGGCGATCAGATCATCGCCTCGGCCAAGCAGGTCACGCCCTCCAGTCCCATCGCCAAGGGCTCGGTCGTGCGCGCGGTCGTGGTGCGCGTGCGCAAGAAGACGCATCGCCCCGACGGCACGCAGATCGCCTTCGATGACAACGCCGCCGTCATCATTGACGACCAGAAGAACCCGCGAGCGACGCGCGTCTTCGGTCCGGTGGCCCGCGAGTTGCGCGAGCGGGAGTACATGAAGATCATCTCGCTGGCGCCCGAAGTCTTCTAGCGTCGGTGGGGTCGCGGTCGGTGACCGCGCGCACAGGCGACGGACACTTGAGAGTTCTTGCGTAGGTGGGGTCACCGACCCCAACCGGGAGCGATAGGTATGGCCAAAAAGCAGATGCATGTCAAGCAAGGCGACGAGGTACTCGTGATCGCGGGCAAGGACCGGTCGCGCAAGGGGCGTGTACGGCGCGGCAAGGTGCTCGAGGTCCGACCCGATCAGGAGCGCGTCGTGGTCGAGGGCATCAACATGATCAAGAAGGCAGTGCGCCAGTCGCAGCAGGTGCGGCAGGCCGGCATCGTGACCCAGCCGGGTCCGGTGCACGTCTCCAACGTCATGCTGGTGTGCCCGAACTGCGACGCCGCCACTCGCGTCGCGCACCGGCGGACGAGCGAGGGCCGGGGCGTACGCGTGTGCCGCAAGTGCAAGAAGGACATTGACGAGTAGGGGCGCGGTCCGCCGCGTCTTCCGGCGTCACAAATGATGTTCCACCGAGAACGAGGCTGAGTGTAATGCCCAGGCTGAAAGACCGATACGACAAAGAGATCCTACCGGCGCTCATGGAGCGGTTCGGCTACAAGAACGTGTGGGAAGCCCCGCGCCTGGAGAAGATCAGCGTGAACATGGGTGTCGGCGCGGCGCGCGAGAACGCGGACGTGCTGGACGCAGCGGCCAGGGAACTGACGACGATCGTCGGCCAGAAGGTTGTCATCACGCGGGCCAAGAAGTCCATCTCGGCCTTCGCCATCCGCAAGGGCATGCCGATCGGCTGCCGCGTGACGCTGCGGGGCGACCGCATGTGGGAGTTCGCCGACCGGCTGCTGTCCATCGCGCTGCCCCGCATCCGCGACTTCCGCGGCGTGTCGCGTAACGCATTTGACGGGCGCGGGAACTACTCGTTCGGGCTCGACGACCAGTTGATCTTCCCCGAGCTGGGCTACGATGACATCGAGCGGCAGCGCGGGATGGAGATCACGATCGTGACGACGGCACGGACGGACGAGGAAGCGCGGGCGCTGCTGGAGATGCTGGGCGTGCCGTTCGTCCGGACCCAGGCGGCGTAGGAGCAGGAACACAGGACCGGGCGGGTGCCTGCCAGACGCGCAGCGCCTCGGCGAAGCCCGCCGGAACATGGGACGATTGACGGGTGAGCGTGAGAACCACGCTCCCACAGCAGGAGGACGAAGTTGGCCAAGAAATCCTGGATCGCCAAACAGAAGCGGCCTCAGAAGTTTTCGACGCGCGTCTACAATCGCTGCATGCTCTGCGGCCGGCGGCGGGGGTACCTGCGGGAGTTCGGCATGTGCCGGATCTGCTTCCGTGAGAACGCCCTGTCGGGCAACATTCCCGGCGTCCGAAAATCCAGTTGGTAGTAGGTGGCAGCAGTGGAAAAGAGAAGCGCCGAGCGATCCTCCAATCCGAACAGGTCCAGTGGAGAACGGCTCATGAAACAGGCAGCCAACACTGAAACCGCGGGCGTCAAGGGCACGGGCGTGCTCTGCGACCCGATTGCCGACATGCTGACTCGCATTCGCAACGCCGCGCAGGCCCGCCACGCCAACGTGAAGGTGCCGGTCTCGAAGATGAAGCGCGAGATCGCCAAGATCCTCCACGAGGAAGGCTACATCCGCGGCTTCCAGCTCGTCGGCAAGGGCCAGAGCCTGCGCATTCGCCTGAAGTACAACGCGAACCGCGAGCCGGTCTTGCGCGGCCTCAAGCGCGTGAGCAAGCCCGGGCGGCGGGTATACGTGCCCAAGGATAAGTTGCCGCGCGTGTTCGGTGGACTGGGCATCGCCATCGTGTCCACGAGCGAGGGCATCATGACCGCGCGCGACGCCCGGAAGCGCGGCATCGGCGGCGAGGTCATCGGGTACGTGTGGTAGGCCGTCGGGTGGGGCATCAGCCCTGCGCCAGGAGCAGGGAGGCGCCAGCCCCCGCCCTGCAGACGAGAATGCGGACGATCGTGGGCGGGGTTGAGTCCCCGCCGCACAGTGGGTGAAATACGATGTCAAGAATTGGCAAGCAGCCGATCCCCATCCCCAAGGGCGTGCAGGTCACGGTCGCCGCGGGGAACGAGGTCACCGTCAAGGGGCCGAGCGGGGAACTCAAGGACACCTTCAGTCCCGACCTGACCATCAGCGTCGAGGAGGGGCAGGTGCTGGTCGCCCGCCCGAGCGACGTGCGGCAGCACCGGTCCCTGCACGGCCTGACGCGTTCCCTGCTGGCCAACATGGTCACCGGTGTGACCGAGGGGTTCAGCAAGCGCCTGGAGATCCAGGGCGTCGGCTACCGCGCCGAGAAGCAGGGGAACGGGCTGCTGCTGCGCCTGGGCTTCTCTCATCCCGTGGTGGTCGAGCCGCGGCCCGGCATCACGCTGGAGGTCGAGGGCACGACCAACATCATCATCAAGGGCGCCGACAAGCAGGCCGTGGGCCAAACCGCGGCGGAGATCCGGAAGCTGCGCAAGGTCGAGCCGTACCGCGGCAAGGGCGTGCGCTATGCCGGCGAGATCGTTCGCCGCAAGGCCGGGAAGAGCAAGGCCGGCGGGTAGAGACGAGGGTCAAGGGTCAAGGGTGACGGCAAGCGGCCCTGGTGACGGAAGACTGAGAGCATAGCGCCCCGTGCGCGAAAGCGGTCGCCGAGGTTCCGGAGGGTGGGGGATGTGCCGGAGCGGCACCGGCGGCGGATACGGGAAGGAACTGATATGGGCAGGTTGAGAGAGAAGCACGAGAGTCTGGCGCGACGCAAGTTGCGCGTCCGCCACAAGATCAGCGGGTCGGCCGAGCGCCCGCGGCTGAGCGTCCGCCGGAGCCTGAAGCACATCCACGCCCAGATCATTGACGATGAGGCGGGCGTGACGCTGGCGGCGGCGACGTCGCTGGAGAAGGGCCTGGCGACCGAGGGTACGGGCAACATCGCCGGGGCTGCGGCGGTCGGCAAGGTGCTCGCCGAGCGGGCCCGGGCCAAGGGTGTGGCCAGCGTGGTGTTCGACCGGGGCGGCCGGCCGTACCATGGCCGGATCAAGGCCCTGGCGGATGCAGCGCGCGAGGGCGGACTAGACTTTTAGGGGCGCCAGGAGTGCGGGCGGGTGGCCCGCCTGCCCTGCTGGATAGGAGGCAATGCGTCGTGGCTGACCAGAAGATCAAAGTGACCCTGACCCGCAGCCTGATCTGCCAGAAGCCGAAGCTGCGCAAGACGGCCGAGGCCCTGGGCCTGCGGCGGCCGAACCAGAGCGTGCTGCTGCCGGACACGGCGGATGTGCGCGGGATGCTTAAGGTCGTCGAGCACATGGTGGCCGTGGAGCCGGCGTAGAGGGAACCAAGGGCGGTCGCCGAGGGCGACCGAACGGAGCAAGACCATGAAGCTAGGACAACTCAGCCGGGCTTCCGGCAAGCTGAAGAAGAGCAAGCGCATCGGTCGCGGGATGGGTTCGGGCCACGGCCTGTATGCCGGCCGCGGCATCAAGGGCCAGAACTCCCGCGGTCACGGCGTGCGCCCCGGCTTTGAGGGCGGCCAGAACCCGCTGTACATGCGCATCCCGAAGCTGCGTGGCACCTCGAACAAGGCCCACAACATCGGGATCTTCCGCGCCGACCACAGCGTGCTGAACACCGGCCACCTCGAGCGGCTGGATGCGGGCACCGTAGTGACGCCGGAGCTGGTGCAGCAGCTGGGCTGGGTCAAGAAGATGGGCAAGAAGGGTCTCAAGATCCTCGGCCAGGGCGACCTGACCAAGGCCCTGACGGTTCACTGCCATGCGGTCAGCGACAGCGCTCGCGCCAAGATCGAGGCGGCGGGCGGCAGCGTTGAGGTGATCGTCGGATGAAACAGCGACTCGCGGCTCTCGCTGCGGCGTTGCGGCTGCCGGACATCCGCCAGCGCATTTTCTTCGTCATGGCCATGTTCGGGGTTTATGTGGCGTGCGCGCATGTGCCGCTGCCGGGCGTTAACCTGGAGGCGCTGCAGAACCTGTTCCAGGGCGGCAACGTCTTCGAGCTGTTCAACACCTTCGTCGGTGGGTCGCTGAAGCGCTTCTCGGTGCTGTCGCTGGGTATCATGCCGTACATCAATGCCTCCATCATCATGCAGTTGCTGGTGATGGCCGTCCCGCAGCTCGAGAAGCTGCAAAAAGAGGGCGAGTACGGGCAGAAGAAGATCAACGCCTGGACCAAGTACATGACGGTGATCCTGGCCTTCATCCAGGCCGCCGGCATGATCACGTACTTCCGGGCCGCCGGAGCCTACCAGGGCGGGGTCTTCGAGACGATCTTTGGCGTCCTGATGATGACGGCCGGCACCTCCTTCCTGATGTGGCTCGGTGACATGATCACCACCAAGGGCATCGGGCAGGGCGTGTCGCTCATCATCTTCGCCGGCATCATGACCACGATCCCGCAGCAGGTCGCGCAGACGGTGGTGCTGTACCGGGGCCAGCAGATCGGCATTGCCAACATCGCCGTGCTGGTGTTGATCTTCACGGTCACGATCTACGGCATCGTGAAGGTGACCAAGGCCCAGCGCAAGATCCCCGTGCAGTACGCCAAGCGGGTCAAGGGCAACAAGGTGTATGGCGGGACCACGACGTTCCTGCCGCTGCGCGTGAACCAGGCGGGCGTGATCCCGATCATCTTCGCAATCTCGGTCGTGCTCTTCCCGGCGACCATCGCGCAGTTCCTGGACAACCCGGGGTTCGTCGGCGGCGTGGCGCGCGCTCTGAGCTTCCTGCACGTCACCGAAGACGGCGTGCGCAATGCCATCAGCAGCATGAAGGACTTCACCACACCCGGCCACAACTGGTTCGCGTCGCTGCTGTACTTCCTGATGGTCGTGGTGTTCACGTACTTCTACACGGCGGTCACGTTCAACCCCGAACAGATCGCCGAGAACCTGCAGAAGAATGGTGGGGCCGTGCCTGGCATCCGCCCGGGCGAGCGGACCCGCGACTACCTGGACCGGATTCTGTACCGCATCACGCTGGCGGGTGCCCTGTTCCTGGGCGTCATCGCCCTGATGCAGTACTACGTGGGCGACATCACCAAGGTGACGACCTTCGGCCTGGTGGGTGGTACGTCGCTGCTGATCGTGGTCGGCGTGGCGCTGGACACGATGGAGCAGATCGAGGCGCAGCTCTTGATGCGGCATTACAAGGGGTTCCTGGGCTAATGGCACAGACCAACCTGATCCTGCTGGGGCCGCCCGGGGCGGGCAAGGGCACCCAGGCCGAGCAGCTTGTGAATGACTACGGCGCCGTGCACGTTTCGACCGGCGACATGCTGCGCGCGGCAGTGAAGAACGGCACGGAGCTCGGCCTGCAGGCCAAGCAGTTCATGGATGCCGGCGAGTTGGTGCCCGACAGTCTGGTCATCGGCATCGTCAAGGAGCGGCTGGCGGCTGCGGACATCCAGGAGCACGGGGTACTGCTGGACGGGTTCCCGCGCACCATCCCGCAGGCCGAGGCGCTGGGGCAAGCCATGGCGGAGCTGAGCATGAGCCCGGCCGTCGTCATCAACCTGTCCGTGCCCGACGAAGTGCTCGTGCGGCGGCTGTCGGGGCGGCGCATGTGCCGGGGTTGCGGGGCCATCTATAATGTGGACCGCGATGGCATAGACGTCGGCGACAAGTGCGCCTCGTGCGGCGGGGAGATCTACCAGCGCGACGACGACTGCGCCGAGGCCATCCAGGAGCGGCTGCATGTGTACCAGCGGCAGACCGCGCCGCTGATCGAGTATTACGAAGCGCAGGGCAACCTGTTGGCAATTGACGGGAACGGCGACCGGGAGACAGTCGGCGGGCGTGTGGACGCCGCCCTGGCCGCGCGCGACATCGGGAAGTGCAGTTAGCGGATGTTGGGTCGCTCGCGGCACCCGAAGGTGCCTCGCAAGACTGAGCAGGATCTGGCGATCATGGCCCGAGCCGGGGCCATCGCAGCCGCCGCGTTGCAGGCGGCAGCCGCCGCCGTCCGGCCGGGCATCAGTAGCCTGGAGTTGGATCAGGTTGCCGAAGAGGCGATTCGCGCGGCGGGCGCTGAGCCGAGCTTCAAGGGCTACCGAGGCTACCCGGGGTCGCTGTGCGTGGAGATCAATGATGTCGTCGTCCACGGCATCCCGCGTGACAGCGAGATCGTGCGCGAGGGCGACATTGTGGGGTTGGATGTGGGGGCGTACTACGGCGGCTTCCACGGGGATACGGCCACGACGGTGGCGGTCGGAGCAGTCAGCGCCGAAGCGCAGCGATTGATGGGCGTGACGGAAGAGGCGCTGTGGGTCGGCATCCGGCACGCGGTTCCCGGGGCACTGTTGGGTGACGTGTCGCGCGCCATTCAGGAGTTCGTCGAGGGCCAGGGGTTCAGTTGCGTGCGCGACCTGGTGGGTCACGGCATTGGGCGGCAGATGCATGAGCCGCCGCAGGTCCCGAACTTCTACGAGCCGCGCCAGTTCGCGGAGAGCGACCTGCTCCTGCGTCCCGGCATGGTCCTGGCGATCGAGCCGATGGTGAACGCGGGAACCTATGAGTTGAGGTGCGATCAGGATCGGTGGACGATGCGCACCGCCGACGGGCGGCTCAGTGCGCACTTCGAGCATACCGTGGCCATCACGAAAGAGCAGCCGCTTATCCTGACAGACTTGGAAGGCCATAGCGCATGAGAAGGCCAGAGCATCGGAAGAAGAGGAAGCCGCCGCAGCCGCAGGAGGAGAGCGAGCAGGGCCAGAAGGCCATTCGCGTGTTGGGCAATGTGGTGGAGAAGCTCCCCAATGCGCAGTTCCGCGTGGAACTGCAGAACGGTCACGAAGTCCTGGCGCATGTCTCCGGCAAGATCCGCATGCGGTTCATCAAGGTCATGGCGGGGGACCGCGTGACGGTGGAGCTGTCGCCTTACGATCTGACCCGCGGCCGCATCACGTGGCTGCACAAGTAGGCGGGAACCGGGGACCGGGAAGCGGGGTTGGGGATTCGGGAATAGCGGGGCGGGGTTGCCCGCCGCCTGAAGTGGAGCAGGGACCATGAAAGTATCGGCATCCGTCAAGAAGCGTTGCGACAAGTGCAAGATCGTCCGGCGTCATGGCGTCATTCGGGTTATCTGCGATAACCCCCGCCACAAGCAGCGCCAGGGCTAAGGTTGGTTTTGACCAGGAGGCAGAGCAGTGCCACGAATTGTAGGCGTTGACGTCCCCAGGGACAAACGGGTCGAGATCGCACTGACCTACATCTACGGGATCGGCGACACGACCGCCAAGCGGATCGTCGCCCAGGCCGGCATTGATCCCGAGACCCGTATGCGCGACATCACCGAGGACGAGGCCGCGCGGCTGCGCGACATCATCGAGAACAACTACGTGATCGAGGGTGACAAGCGCCGCGAGGTGGCGTCGAACATCCAGCGGTTGGTGGAGATCGGCACCTACCGGGGCATGCGGCACCGCCGCGGGCTGCCGGTGAATGGGCAGCGCACTCGCACCAACGCGCGGACGCGCAAGGGTCGGCGCAAGACCGTGGCCGGGAAGAAGAAGGCACTGCGCAAGACGTAGGGCGACTAACGGCGGGAACGGTGCGGCGGGAGCGGGGAACGGCAAGACGGGAACCGCAAGCGCACCGGCGCCGCCCGCGTAGAGGGGCGAGCATGACGCTCGCCATACGGGAAGACAGATTGCCGGGCACGCCCGGTGGTCGAGCACAAGCCGCGACGCAGGCGGCTCATGCGAAAGGTGAAGAGAGATGCGACAGCAGAGGCAGCAGTCCCGCGGGCCCAAGAAAGTCAGACGGCAGGTGCCGTACGGCCGGGTCAGCATCAAGTCATCGTTCAACAACACCATCATCAGCATCGCCGATCAGGAAGGCAACGTACTGGTGTGGGCGAGCGCCGGCACGATCGGCTTCTCGGGCACCAAGAAGGGCACGCCCTTCGCCGCCCAGCAGGCCGCTGAGAGTTGCGCCCGGCGGGCGCAGGAATACGGCATGAGCCGCGTGGACGTCTTCGTCAAGGGGCCCGGCTCGGGCCGCGAGACCGCCATCCGTGCGCTGCAGGCCACCGGCCTCGAAGTCGTCAACATCAAGGACGTCACGCCTGTCCCGCACAATGGCTGCCGCCCGCCGAAGCGGCGCCGCGTGTAGTCGCACGACCGCACAAGACATGTCAAGCCGGCGCGCTGAACGGCGCCTCGGAGGAGAAGCCTAGATGGCCAGATATCGAGATGCAGTATGCCGGATCTGCCGGCGTGAAGGCGGGCAGTTGTACCTGAAGGGTCAGAAGTGCTATGGCCCCAAGTGCACGGTGCAGAAGAAGAGCTACCCGCCCGGACAGGGCGGCGAGGCTCGGGCCCAGCGCCGGCGGCCCACCGACTATGGGCTGCAGCTGCGCCAGAAGCAGCGGATGCGCGCGATCTATGGCCTGCTGGAGAAGCAGTTCCGGCGGTACGTCGCCGCGGCCATGCGCGCCGGTGGCGTGACGGGCGAGGTGCTGATGCAGCTCCTGGAGCGGCGCCTGGACAACGTCGTCTACCGCGCCGGCCTCGCGGCCAGCCGCGCCGAGGCGCGCCAGCTCGTCACCCACGCGCACTTCACCGTGAACGACATCCTGGTCAATGTGCCGTCGTACCAGGTGCGCGCCGGGGACGTCGTCAAGGTCAAGGAGAGCGACCGGCAGGCGAGCCCGTTCAAGGAACTCAAGGCCGCTGCCAGCCGCCCGATTCCTGAGTGGCTCAACGTGGCCTACGAGACCTTCAGCGTCACCGTGAACGCCATCCCGACCCGCGAACAGATTGACACCGAAGTGGACGAGCAGCAGGTCGTGGAGTTCTACTCGCGGTAGACGCCGCGCGCGTCAACGGTGAACGGGCAACGGCGCGCGGGCGACCGAGCGCCGGCCCACGAAGCAGTTCGAGGAGAAAACCATGCTAGCAGGCTTGAACCCCAAGGTGCATCCGCTGGAGTTGACCGACACGTACGGCCGGTTCGCTATCGAGCCTCTGGAACGAGGCTATGGGGACACGCTGGGCAACGCCTTCCGGCGCGTGCTGCTGGCCCACATCGAGGGGGCGGCAGTCACCGACGTGCGCATCGATGGCGCCCTGCACGAGTTCACCACGCTCAAGGGCATCGTCGAGGACGCCACGGAGATCATCCTGAACATCCGCGAGCTGGCGATCAAGGTGCTGCCGGCCGAGGGCGAAGAGGCGGAAGAGGACATCGTGCTGCACCTGAGCGCCAAGGGCGCTGGCGAGGTGCTGGCCGCGGACATCCAGACGCCGCCGCACGTGGAGATCATCAACCCGGAGTTGCACATCCTGGAGATCGCCAACGACAAGTCCGGGATCAACATTGACCTGTGGGTACGGCGGGGCGTTGGCTACGTGCCGACCGAAGAGCGCGACCGGTCGCAGACGCCGCTGGATGTCATCCCCGTGGACGCCGTGTTCTCGCCGGTCTCGCGCGCGAACTACCGGGTCGAGCCGACGCGTCTGGGCAGCCGCACCGACCTGGACCGGCTGGTCATCGAGATCTGGGGCAACGGGACGTTGAGCCCGGAGGCGGCGCTGCACCAGGCCGCGCGGCACCTGCGCGACTACATCGCCATCTTCCTGGGCCCGGCCGTGGACGCCGGCCTCGCGCCCGTCGAGGTCATGGGCGAGGAAGAGGAAGTCCGCAACAAGATCCTCGACACGCCCATCGAGGATGTGGAGTTCTCGGTGCGCACCTTCAACTGCCTGAAGAAGGAGAGCATCAACACGCTGGGCGAGTTGGTGCAGCGGACCGAGACCGACCTGTTGAACATCCGGAACTTCGGCAAGCGTTCGCTCGAAGAGGTGCTGGAGAAGCTGGCGCAGTCCGAACTCAGTCTCAAGGGCGGCGCGGCGGGCTAGGCGGGGGAGTCAAGTTGGACGTCGGGAGGACGACATGCGGCATCTGAAGGATCATCGCCGGCTGGGCCGGCCCACCGACCAGCGGCTCGCGCTGCTGCGCGGACTGGTCGCCAGCCTGTTCCGGCATAACCACATCAAGACGACACTGATCAAGGCCAAGGAAGCCCGCCGCGTGGCCGACCAACTCATCACGTTGGCCAAGCGAGGCGACCTGTCGGCGCGCCGCCAGGTCCTGCGCACCATTCCGGACCCGCGCCTGGTCGGCCACCTGTTCGAGGAGATCGCGCCCCGGTTCGGCAAGCGGGAGGGCGGCTACACCCGGATCATCCCCGCCGGGCAGCGGCGCGGCGACGCGGCACAGATGGCCATCCTGGAGCTGTCCGAGTAGGCGGACCGGGTCTGTCCCCAGGCCCGCGACTGACAATGCGGCATGTGCGCCTGGTGGTTCAGTATGACGGCACCGATTACGCCGGCTTCCAGGTGCAGCCGGACCGGCCCACGGTGCAGGGGACGCTGGAAGAGGCGCTGGGCAAGCTGCTGAACGAGGCCGTGCGTGTCGCCGGCGCGGGTCGGACCGACGCGGGGGTGCACGCCGAGGGCCAGGTCGTTTCCTTTACAACCGATAACGTCATTCCGCTGGAGCGGATCGTGCCGGCGCTCAATGCGCTGCTGCCGCCGCAGGTGGTGGCCCTCTGCGCCGAGGAGGCGCCGCCGGGGTTCCACCCGCGCTTCGGGGCGCGCCGCAAGGAGTACCGCTACCGCATCCTGAACCGCGAGTTGCCCTCGCCGTTCGAGGGACGCTTCGCCTGGCACATCCCCGAGCCACTGGATGTGACGGCGATGCAGGCAGCGGCGGCCGAGTTGGTGGGCGAGCATGACTTTGCCGCCTTCTGCGCCGCCGGCGGCGCGGCCCGGACCTCGGTCCGCGAGGTGCTGGAGCTGTCGGTGGAGCGGCATGGCGAGCTGATCGAGATCACGGTGCTGGGCAACGGCTTCCTGTACATGATGGTGCGCATCATCGTCGGGACGCTGGTGGAGGTCGGGCGAGGGCGGACTTCGCCGGCACGCGTGCGCGAGATCTTGGAGAGCCGGGACCGCACCCAGGCCGGGCCAACGGCCCCGCCGCGGGGCCTGGCGCTGATAAGAGTGGAGTACTAGGGACTAGGGATCAGGCATACGGGAATGGGGAAGAGGAGTCTGGGAGCGGGAGCGTTCCCGGCCCCGGGGCCCAAACCCCTGAGCCCCCAGAAGGACTTTGCGCGATGAACAACCAGAAGATCACACGATCAGCCAAAGCCGACGACGTGCAGCACGACTGGTATGTCGTGAGCGCCCGGGGTGTGCCGCTGGGCCGGCTCGCGGCGAAGGTGGCGCACATCCTGCGCGGCAAGCACAAGCCGACCTTCACGCCGCACGTAGACACCGGCGATTTCGTCATCATCACCGACGCGGCCGAGGTCATGGTGACCGGGAACAAGGCCATCCAGAAGATCTACTACCGCCACTCCGGCTATCCGGGTGGGCTGAAGGCCGAGGAGTTCCGGCACTACCTGCAGCGCGCGCCGGAGAAGCTCGTGCGCGAGGCCGTGGAGGGCATGTTGACACACAACGTGCTCGGCCGCGAGCAACTGCGCAAGCTGAAGGTGTACGCGGGCTCCGAGCACCCGCACGTGGCGCAGCAGCCCAAGCCGCTGGAGCTGTAGGGCCGGGCGCCATGCCCATGGGCCGTCCGCGACGGCTGGCACGGCGCGGACACAGACGCAACGGGAGTTTCAAGGAGGCAACATGCTGCTTCAGGGTATGAGTTACGGAACGGGCCGCCGCAAGGACGCGGTGGCGCGCGTATGGGTCAAGCCGGGCACCGGCAACATCACCATCAACGGGCTGGCGCCGCTGGACTACCTCAACCGCGAGCGGCTGGTGCAGGAGATGCTGCAGCCGTTGCGCGCCCTCGGGGCCGAGGAGACCATGGACGTCAAGGCGTTCGTCAAGGGCGGCGGCAAGACCGGCCAGGCCGGGGCCCTGCGCCACGGCATCGCCAAGGCGCTCATTGATCGCGACCCCGAGAACCGGGCGACGCTCGGACCGCTGGGCATGCTCACGCGCGACCCGCGGGTCAAGGAGCGCAAGCACGCCGGCTTCCGCCGCGCTCGCCGCGCCAAGCAGTTCTCGAAGCGCTAACCCGTTCGGGCAGGCCCCGCCTGCCTCTCACAGAGCCTCAACCACAAGCCAGAGGCCACGTCAGGTGGTCTCTGGCTTGACGATTCCGGGTGGCGGTGGCCGGGGGGATGGTACGCCCGACACTCCTGTCGGGCGGAGTGAACGATGGGCGCCCGACAGGAGTGTCGGGCGTACCGGCGAGCGCCGGGTTACGGGCCACTGCCCGAAAGCGGCGAAGGCTAGCGCGTGGGGAAGGGGAGGGGGAGCTGCCGAGCGCGTTCGCGGCGGGAGTGGAGCAGGTCGCGCACCAGCTCGGGCATGTAGAGGTCTTCGTAGTCCAGGTCGGCCAGCGTCTGCGCGAGGCCCTCGATCTTGTCGCGCAGCGGCAGGTACTTGTCAATCAGCACAAGCATCCAGCCCTCGGGGCGCTCGGGACTGCGGAGCAGACAGCGCCCCACCCGCCCGCCGGTGCTCTCGTACCGCACGAGCACTTGCAGCCTTTCCGCCAGATGCTGCAGTTCGTCGAGCAGCTCGTCTGGTTCCATGGCGCACCTGCTGTAGGCTTTCGCCGCATCCGCGTCGCCATCCTGCCGGGCGGGGCGAAGTTGCGGCGGCCGGCAGGGAGACGGCGGCGTGGCGGCGAATGACACCATGCGGGGAGCACCCCTGTTTCGCGTGTACCGACTGGCGCCCGGGGGCTTTGCGGCCATGCTTCGGCTTCTGTCGCTGTTTCTGCCGGGACTGCTGATCGTCCCGGCCTATGCCACCGATCTCCCCTCCGACATCAGCAGCGACACCACCTGGTCGCTGGCCGGAAGCCCGTACACCCTCCAGACGTCCACCACCATTCGTGCCGGCGTCACCGTCACCGTCGAGCCGGGCGTCGAGATCATCGCGGCCGGGGACTACCGCCTGTTCGTCAACGGCACCCTCAGCGGCGGCGACGCGACGGCTCCCATTGTCTTGCGCTACACCGATGCGGCCGCGCGGGGCGCCTGGGAGGGCCTGTATGTGGCCACGACCGGGCACCTGCGACTGACCAACGCGACGTTCGCCAACGGCGTGTACGGGGTGATGACCGCCGGCGGGGAGGTTAGCCTTACTAGCTGCCGCCTGAGCCTCATGTCGGGCGACGCGATCTACGCGTGGGGGCCGACGGCGCTGACGTGCACCGACTGCGAGTTCCGCGACTGCACGGGACGCGGGCTGTACGTGGAGGGCTACCAGGCCGGCGGCTCGGTCACCTCATGCACGTTTGCCGACAACGGCAGCTACCCGGTGCAGGTGAAGGCCACGCTGCTGGAGATGCTGGGGAACGGTAACAGCTTCACCGGCAACGCCATCCAGCGTGTCGGCGTGAGCTGCAGCCTGACCGATGACATCACCGACAGCGATGCGTGGCCATCCCTGCCGGTTCCCATCGAGTTGGGGGCAGGCGGGGGCGACCAGGTCCTGGCGATCGCCTCCGGGGGGCAACTGACGATCGCCGCCGGGAACACGGTCTATGCCACACAGGTGGACTGCCGCGGGCGGTTGGAGGTGACCGGCAGCACGGACCAGCCCTGCCTCATCGGTCCCGCGCCCGACAGCCTCACCCCGGGGGCGTGGGAGGGGCTGTTGCTCTACACCGGGAGCGTCGGCAGCTTCAGCCACGTCTCTCTGGCGTACGCCGGTACAGGCCTCACCGCGGATGGAGCCACGCTATCCCTGCAGGGCTCCACCATCGAGAGCTGCGAGTACGACGGGGTGCGGGTGACGGGGGCGTCGGCCGTCACGATCGCCGACACGATCTTCCGTGGGAATGGCCGGTGCGGCCTGCGGCTGGAAGGGAGCGGCACGACCGGGACCGTCCAGGGGTGCCAGTTCCTGACCAACGGGAGCTACCCGCTGTGGGCCCTGGCGGCCAATGTGCGCTGCGTGCAGGGCGACAACGTGTACACGGGCAACGCCGTGCAGCGGATCGGCGTGAGCTGCGGCGGCACCCCGGACCTGAGCAGCGGCGACCACGCGTGGGTGAAGCAGAGCCTCCCGCTGGACTGCAGCGTCAACCCGACCGGCGGCGTGCTCAATGTCGGCAGTGGGGCCGCACTCACCATCCCGGCCGGGGTGACGGTCTACCTGGCCGGCCTGGACGTCTATGGTCGCCTGACCGTCGCCGGCTCGGCGGCCGAGCCGTGTCTGTTCCTGCCCACGGGCGACAGCGCGACGCCCGGAGCATGGAGCGGCCTGCGCTACCTGGGCGGAACGGGCAGCCTCACCGGCGCGGTTGTGCGCTACGGGGCCAACGGCCTGTCGCTGCTCAACGCCTCGCCGGCCATCTCGGACTGCGCCTTCTGCGACAGCCAATACGATGGGATGGCCTGCACAGGGGCGTCCGCGCCGGTGGTGACGCACACCGGGTTCGTGGGGAACGGCCGCCACGGCGTGTATGTCGCCGACACGGCGCAGCCGAACCTGGGGAACATCGGGAACGCGGCCGTGGACGACGACGGCCAGAACTCCCTGTCCGGCAACGGCGGCTACGAGATCTACAACGGCACTACGGGCGACATCCGGGCGCAGAACTGCACCTGGTCCTCCACTGACCTTGCGGTCATCGGGACCCGGATCTACGACCATGCCGATCTGTCCAGCCGGGGCACTGTGATCTTCCAGCCCATCCAGACCACGCCCACGGGAACGGCGCCGGTGCTGAGCTGGACCGGAGGCACCGGGTACACCGACGATGGCGTCGAGCCCACCGTCGTCACCCCGGGCAACACGAGCTGGTTCCGGGTCAAGTACACCGACGCCCAGGGCGACGCCCCGCGCTATGTCCGGCTCTACGTGCTCGACGGCACGACCCCGGTGGACGGCAGTCCCTTCAGCATGGCCCTGGTCAGCTCCGCGAGTTACGCCGGCGGCGCGGTCTTCGCTCGCGACGTAGCGCTGCCCGTGGGCCGCAACTACTGCTACTGGTTCGCGGCGGCGGACGCGACGCAAGCCGCGACGGGTGCGCCGACCTCGCCACAGGGCGGGCCGCTCGTGAACACCGCCCCGACGCTCACCTACAGCGCCGAGAGCGGCTATGGCACCGATGGTGTCGCCCCCAACACGGGCCCTGCCGGCACCGGCTTCGTGTTCCGGTGTGTCTACACCGATGCCGATGGCGATGAGCCCACCGCGGTCCGCTGCCGCATCAAGTACAGCGGCGTCGAGATCGCCGGCAGCCCCTTCGCCATGACAGCCGTGGGCGAGAGCGCCGCCGCCGAGGGCCGCACGTACGAGCTGACCTGGACGCTGGGGGATGCCGGCAGCTACAGCACGGTGTTCGAGGCTGACGATGGCGTCAGCGCCGCGACCGGGGCCGCCACGCAGGAGTTGGCCGGGCCGTCGGTGACCCTCGTCGGTCCGCTCGTCGTGGGCCTGACGGTGCTGCAAGTGCGGTCGGACCTGGTGCAGGCGCAGTGGCGCCAGTCCGCGCCTGGCGAGGTGAGCATTGACATCCGCAACCTGGCGGGGAGGACTGTGGCGCGGGTGTGCAGAAATGTAACCTACTCGTCCGGCGATGCCATAGCGCAATGGCCGCGGACACTGTCCAGCGGCGTCCGGGCTCCGGGCGGGACGTACCTGCTCGTCCTCGAGGCCGCCGCCGCTGACGGGACGCGCTGGCGGGCCATGGCGCCTCTGCCGCTGCGGTAGAGCCAGGCCGGAGTGTCTGCACCTGCGGCCGGCCCTGCCCCCTTCCGAAAGCGTGGCGCACCATGCAACAGCAGTTGCGTCAGACGATCGAGAGCCTGGTCAACAGCCGGACCAAGCTTGACGTGCTGTACTACTTCCATCGGAACCCCTACGCCTGGGAGTCGCTCGGCGGGCTGGCCCGGCGCTTGCACCGCGCCCCGGAGGATGTCGAGGAGGCGCTGCAGGACCTCACGCGCGTCAATCTGCTGCAGGTGCGGTCGGCCCGCGCGGCCGATGAGCTGGTCTTCAGCTATAGCCGGGAAGCGCCCGCCGCGCCGGCGGTGGAGCAACTGCTCGAGGCCTACGAAGGCGCGGACCGGCGGGAAGTGCTGCAGGCCGTCTGCGCCGAAGACGAGCAGGCGCGCCTGCGCCGCGTCGCCCAGCGGCGCGCGCTGGACGATCTGCGCACCCGCTTCGTCTCCATGGTCACCCACGAACTGCGTACGCCCGTCACGATCATCAAGGGCGTGCTCAAGACGCTGCAGGCGGGCAACCATGTTACCGACGAGCAGGCCCTGTCCCTGCTCGACCGAGCGGCCCGGCAGTCGGAGCGCCTCAGCAGCATCGTCGAGAACCTGCTGGTACTCTCCGGCCTGCAGGCTGGCGCTCATCTGGAGCTGTACCTTTCGGACGTGGACCTCCCACGGTTGGTGACGGAGGTCTGCGAGCGGTTCAACGGGGGCGAGCGCAAGCCGGACCTGCAGGTGAACCTGGCCGAGGCTCCGCCGACGGTGATGGCCGACGAGTACCTCCTGGGGCAGCTCCTGGAGGAACTCGTCGGGAATGCCATCAAGTTCAGCCCGGAGAACGCGCCGGTGCAGGTCGAGGTAAGCCAGGAGGAGGAGTTCGCCCTGGTGGTCATTGACGACGAGGGGGTGGGGGTGTCCGCGCACCAGCATGAGCGCGTCTTCGACCCCTTCTACCAGGGGCAGGAAGACGCCGCACGTCTGACGGGGGGACTGGGCCTGGGGTTGTACATGGCCCGCAAGATCGCCGAATCACATGGGGGAGAGATCTGGTTCGAGCCCAAGCCGCCCCCGGGCATGCGCGTGTGCTTCACCGTCCCCATCTCCGGGCCGGACACCTAGCCCCAGCGCCGCCGCAGCCACCACTCCACGCAGAGCAGCAACGCCGCGACGCCCAGGACCGCCCCGCTGCGGAAGGGATGCTCGGCCTGCGTCACCCCCTGCGACGCAGGTGTGGCGGGGATCTGGGCCAGGAGCGAGGCGAGCTGATCCAGCGGCGCATATCGCCCCCGCCCGGCAGCCGCGATGGCCTGCAGGACCCCCACCTGCTGCACCGTCTCCGACAGTTCCACGCCCCCTCGCTCGATGACAAGCTGCCGCGTCTCGGACAGCGCGGCGCCTCCCGCCTGCGCGACGAAGCGCACGCTGTACTTGCCGGGCTTCAGGGCCGACACTGTGGCGGCGTAGCGCCCCGGCTCGGAGGCGCTCGGGGACAGCGGGACGGCCAGTCTCTGTCCTGCCCCGCTGATCTCGGCCCGGAGGGTTGCCCCCGTCTGACCGCAGGCGGCCAGGAGACGCACTGGCTGGCCCTCAGGCGCAATGGCGGGGTCGAGCATCACCACGAGCTGGCGCTGCTCGCGCGGCTGTGACAGCCAGCCGATGACGCTCTGCCAGAAGACCTCGTAGAGGCGGCGACTCTCCTCGTCCGCCTCGGCCGACAGGAGCCAGCGGTGTGTGCCGGCGCCGCCGAACAGCAGCGTCGCGCCCGTGCCGAAGGTCCCGGTCACCAGCAGGGCCCGACCCCCAGCCGCCGGCAGGACGGTATCCGCTCCGGGGCGCACGCCGCTCAGGGCTGTCACGCCTTCGAGGAAGGGGGCGCCGCGCCACCAAGGCGCCGGAGCTGCGCGGAGCAACACCTCCCCCAGTTCGCTGCCAGTGCGAGGCGGGGCCACGGGCGTTAGCATCGGCGTGTAGGCGGAACCGAGGCGCGCCGGGAGGATCGGGCCGAGGGCTGCTGCGCCGGTGGCCTGTCTGCCTGCGCACCAGCCGAGCGAGCCACCCCCCTGCACAAAGCCCCGCAGCGCCGTCGCCTCCCCCCCAATCGGGTAGTTCATGAGCAGAACCGCGTGGGCCTCGCGCAGCAGGCGCGGCAGGTTCGGCGCCTCACGCGCGGTCTTGTCGCCCTGCTGGCGCAGGAAGCGGCCCGGGCCCAGCCGCACGAAGGCCTGCGTCTGGAGCTTCGGCAACCGCCCGAGCAGGCGGCGCAGGGCGGCGTAGTCCGGGTCGGGCGCTCCGGCCAGCAGCACCAGCCGCGTCACGTCCCGCCGCGCCTCGATCAGTTGGCTACGCTCGTTGTCAGCCGCCGTAGCCTCGTCGCTGCGGGCGGGCGCCTTGACGGTCAGCACGTGCATGCCGGCGGCCAGGCCCGGGAGTTGGCACTTCACCGCCGCCACGGTGTCCGGACTGAGTGTCGCGGCGAGCGTCGCGATCGTCTTGCCATCGAGCTGGACGTGCACCGGCTGGGCCCCGCTCAGGCCCGTGGCGCGCACCAGCGCTCGCACGGGCACCGGCTGTCTCTCGCGCACGGTGCGAGGGGCCTGGATGGCGACGGGGCCGACATTGGCGGACGGGCGGGTCGGCCCGACCCCGGCGGTGAAGACCGAGCGGCCCGCAGCGCCGAGTTGCGCGGCAGCGGCCTGAGCCTGCCCCTCGGTCTCGGCGCCATCCGAGACGATGAGGACGGGCCCCGGGTCTGCGCCGCCGCGTGCGGCGACCTGCTGCAGCGCGAGCGCGAGGTCCGTCCCTCCCGGCTCGGTTCGAGGCGATGGGGGCTCGCCCAGGCCGCGCGTGAAGGGGACGGTGGCGTGGTCGAAGCGGGCCAACTCGCGGCGCACGGGTTCGCTGCGCAGAGCGGCCGCGGCCTGTTGGCCGCGGGTGAGGCTCTGGGCGGCGGGGAGGCCCATGCTGCCGGAGCTGTCCAGGAGGATCGTCAGGTGGGGGCGTGACGTGACGCGCACGGTGCGCTGCCAGGCCGGGTTGATGAGGGCCAGGACGAGCAGGAGGAGCACCGGCAGGCGCAGGCCTGCCACGAGAGCCAGGGCCCTGCGGTCTCGGCGAGGCGTCGCGGTCGGGAGGCTCACACCGGCTGGCCGTCCTTTGGCTGCACCACGGCGGCGTCCGCGGTAGCCTGCTGCTCCGCCCGTACGCTCAGGACGACGAAGATCAGCGCCAACAGCGTGACCGTGGCGAGCGAAGCGATGGTCTCGGCCATGGTGTCCGGTGAACCGGCGAAGGCGATGCCCACGATCGGGCTCAGCCCGGTCACGATCTGCGGCGCATGGCTGGCCTGCCCCACGAATACATCCCGCGAGGCCTCCAGCAGGAGTCCCACGACCACGGGGAAGACCCAGGCCAGGAACAGGAAGAGGCCGAAGTAGGTCAGGCCCGCGCCGCGGAAGCGCAGCGTGAAGTACTGCTTGGCGCACCCGAAGCACATGACCGTGGCCACGCCGACCATCAGCGGAGCGAACAGATGGGTCAGGGTGAGCCCCCCGAAGCCACCGAGGGCGTCGGGCATCCCGGCCCACAGGCCCGCCACCAGCGTGAGGCCGGCGAAGACACCCAGGGGGCACCAGTTCGCCGCCCAGTCACTCCACACCGGCGAGGCGGGCAGCCCGAGCTTGTGGGCGCGGCGGACGCCCTTGGCGAACTGCCCGGCGTCGGGCGTCACCCCCCACGTGAGCACCACGGCCGCCAGCACCAGGAAGTAGATGACGATCAGGCCCGCCAGGCCCGGTATGTCCTCGACACGCAGGCCCACGGCCCCGCCCAGGGCCAGCACGGCCAGCACAGCCTGGAAGGCGACGGCCTGCGGCTTGGCGTACACCGGAATGGCGTCGCTCTTCATCTTGCGAACCGCGGCCACGAAGAGCAGTGCCAGCACCGGCAGGATGTGCACCAGGGACAGCACCGCCACCGGCATCGGCAGGCCGAAGAAGACTTCGCGGAGCGGCAACGCTGTCTTGGGGCTCAGGAGGCGCGTCACTGTCGGGACGACGGTGAACAGCCCGGACTGCACCGGACTACCGGCGTGCAGGATGATGACCAGCACCGTGACCCAACTGCCCGCGCCGCGCAGCCGGGCCGCCGAGGCGCCGGCCAGGGCGGCCAGCGTGTGGAACAGCAGGGCCGAGGGGATGAGCACCACGAGCGTGATGATGAGCCCGTCGAGGCCCGGCGGGCCCAGGATGACGGCGGCCAGTGAGAAGGGCAGCGTCAGCGCCGCGAGCACCCACTCGCGGATGGGCGCCCCCAGGATGAAGCCGACCGCTGTGGCCACCGGCGACTGGGGCGAGATGCGGTGGAAGTCCAGCATCCCCGAATGCTTCGCCCCCGCGACCGCGGAGGCGACCTCGGACGTGCCGACGAGCAACAGCAGCGCCCCCTGCAGGAACAGCAGCAGCAGGAAGGCCACGCCGTCCTTGAAGGCGTGGGTGACCGACACCCCCCACATGATGCACCCGCAGACGAGCACGATGATGACCATGAAGGGCAGCAGTTGCTGGCGGCGGAGGCGCGACCGGACGTGCTTGATAAGCAGCGGGTTCTCCCAGAGCAGGGCCGCGAATGTCATCCTCACGACACCTCCTTCGCGCCGATCTTCAGGAACAGCGCCTCGAGGTCTTCCTTCTCGCGCGAGAAGGAAGAGACGCGCACTCCGGCCGTCACGAGGGCAGTCAGCAGCTCGCTGGCCTCTGCGCCCTCACCCTCGAAGGCGAAGCGGCAGGCGCCGTTCTCCCAGACCGGGGCGCTCACGCGGGGGTCGGCGGCCAGGACGGTCGCAGCCGACGCGGGGTCGCCGACCACCTCCAGCGCCACCCGCGCCCGCCCCATCACCCGGGCGGCGACATCCGCCACCGTGCCACTCACCACCATCTCGCCCTTCTGCATGACGCCGACGGAGGTGCAGAACTCCGACAGCTCCGACAGGATGTGGGAGGAGATGATGACGGTCTTGCCGGCCTGGCCCAGATCGCGCAGGATCTGCTTGAGCAGGGCCCGGCCATTGGGGTCCACGCCGCTGGCCGGTTCGTCCAGCAGCAGCACCCGTGGGTCGGGCAGCAGCGTCTTGGCCAGCATCAGCCGCTGCCGCATCCCGCGCGAGAGTTGGCTGGTCAGCGCGTGGCGCTTCTCGGTCAGGTCCACGAGTTGCAGGTGCTGGTCGATCACCGGCCCCCGGCGGTGGGGCGGCAGGCCATACGCGGCGGCGAAGAGGTCGAGGAACTCCCAGACGGTGAGGTCCTCATAGATGGGGGCGGAATCGGGCATGAAGCCAACCAGGCCGACGGCCTGCTCGCGCTGGTGATCCAGGTCGAACCCCCCGATGATGACGTCCCCGTAGGTGGCCTCGACCAGCCCCACCAGCGCGCGGAGCGTGGAGGTCTTGCCGGCGCCGTTGGGGCCGATGAGCCCATAGATCTCCCCCGGCCCCACCTCCAGGCACAGATCGCGTACGGCGCACACCTCGTCGTAGTCCACACGCAGATTGCGGACGTGAATCACGTGGCGCCCCCTCCCTGTAGGTTCGCAGACTGCTGATGTCTCTGTTGGACAACCAGTTGGCCGCCAGGGTCCCGCATACCTGCGCGGGGTGTAGCCTACGTTTGCCGGTAGGCTGTCAAGAGTAACCAGGGCGGGGGGGGGGGGGG
>JAJFUB010000064.1 GCA_021372615.1 bacterium
TGCCGTCAACCTCGTTGATGGCACCGTAGTGCCAGCGACGCCCCGTCCCGAGGGGGGTGTTCGCCTGCGCCTCACGCTCGCGCCGCGCCGCTCGGCGGTGCTCGCCTTTGCGCCGCAGCGGCAGCAACTGGCGAGCTTTGATCTCTCGGAAGCAGAGCGCTATGGGCAGATTGCGACAAGCCGCCTGCGGGACAAGCTAGACAGGAGCGCCGCCACCGACTTCGAAGCCGACCCGACCGACACCGGCACACCTGTGGGCTTCACTCCCTACAACGAGGGCGAAGTGGCCTTCAGTTCGGAGCGTCAGGGCTTTCACTCCGCGCCGAGGGCTACGAAGGTGGTGCTCACCGGCAAAGCGCGCGCGGTCCAGTCAACGCACCTCCCGGTCCAGGCGGGCGTCAAGTACCGCTTCTCTGTATGGGGCAAAGCAGACTTCCCCACTCCAGGGTCATTGAGCTTCTACGTGCGCTGGAAGGACAAGGCGGGCAAGGACGGGGAGACGCTGAACAGCCCTTCACTGGCCGCCACAAGCGACTGGAAGCAACTCGAGCTCGATGCGACCGCTCCGGCGAACGCCGCCACGGTGATGCTGGCACTGGTCGGCACTCACAGGGCTGACGGGGCAGCGACTGTCTGGTTTGATGATCCCGGGTTGGTTGCGGTCGCTGATGGCGGGCAAGGGCGGGTGCTGCTGCCGGTGCCTCCGGCGGTGCCGCCCGCGTCGGCCGCGCGAGTGGCGACGGAACTCAAGCAGCGTGGCGATCAGTTGCAGAGGCTTGCCGCCTCCGCCCCCCGGGCCACGGACAGCGTTGCGCTCTGCGCCCAGATTCTGGACCTCGCAACGGGGCTCGCCAATCAGGCTCAGAGCTTGCGCCAGGAGACACCGGAGTACACCATCATCGCCGCGGCTCTGGACGTGAGTGCCGCCCGCCTGCGTCGCGCTGGCGGCATACTCGCCGCCTGGCAACTGGCGCTCACCGGCGGCGGTCAGGTCGCTCTGGGCGAGACGCCACAGTTCGTGGTGCGGGTCCAGGCCGGCGTAGCGCCCCTCAAACAGGTATCGGTCTCACTGGAGGGGGAGTCGGGTTCGGTCGTCGGCCGCGGTTCCACCCCGTTCTCGCTGCAGGCGGGTGAGAGCCGGACCCTCAAGTTTGACCTCGCTTCCCCGGGGGCAGTCGGGGCCGGCGGTCGCGTCAAAGCCATTGCTCGCGCCGAGATTGCCAAAGGCAGCGCTCTGACCCTCGAGCGCGATGCCTCCTACAAGATCGTCTCGCCCTGCGAGACCTCACTGACTGACCAGGGCCAGGACGAGACCGGCCGCGTGCAGCGCTTCCTCCTCACCGCCCGCAACATGCGGCGCGAGAAGCCACTGCCAGTACGGGTAACCGTCTCGCCAGCCCAGGGCTTCACCCCCTCGGTGGCCGACCAGACAAGCGAAATCAAGCCCGGCGCGGAACTGAAGCTGCCGATCACGCTGACTGCTGGTGGAAGCGTGCAGAGCGGCTGGCGGGAGACCACGGTCAAAGTGTCGTGGGAGGGGGGCGAGCAGACCCACCAGCAGGCTCAACTCTACCTGCCGGCCGAGGCC
>JAJFUB010000065.1 GCA_021372615.1 bacterium
ATGGCGACCGCGAGGCCCAGGGCGATGATCATGCCCTGCTGCCCGCCGGCCCAGTCTCCCACCAGCACGAACAGCCCCGTCAACAACCCCATCAGCAAAACGGTCTTCACTTGGTTCATGGTTGAGGCAGCTTCACACTCCCGTGAGTCTTGAGACGTCAGTAGATTCAACGACTGGAGGAGACAGGTTGGTTTCTGCGGCGACCCTCCGGTCTCTCCGCTACGGCCCTGCCGTCGCCTCCTGCCACAGCTCCCACATCCGCTTCTGCTGTGGGTTCTCCGCCTGCTCGTAGCCCTTCAGCACCCGCCGCAGGCCCTCGGTCAGCCGGTCCGCCGCCTGGATGTAGCTGCGGTCCGCCGCCACCTGCGACGCCGGGGGCAGCGGTGGCAGCTTCCCCGCCCGCTCCAGCCGCAGCCGCTCGCGCAGGGCCTGCAGGTGCGCCACCACCAGCTCGGCTTGCTTGGCCTCGGCCGTCTCGCCGAGCTGCGCGGCCCGCATCCGCGTCAGGAAAGCCCCCGCCTGGGCATACTGGGCGCCGCGCGGCGAGCCGCTGCAGGGCGCGGAGGCCACCAGCTTGCCGTTCAGGACGATCCGCAGGCCGGCCTGGGCGTCGAACGTCGCCGCCACGTGGGCCCACTGGCCCGGCGGCAGGTTGGCGCCATAGCCGGCGTGTCCGCGTTCAGTGATGAGGCGGAGGCTGCTCTTGGGGCAGGTATCCAGCAGATAGCCGTCATCCACGCCGGCGGTGACGCGGTCAATCAGCCGTGCCCCGCTATCCGGCAGCACCTCCGGCTTGATCCATGCCTCCAGCGTGTACGCCGTCGTCAGCGTCAGGCGCGGGTCACACGGCACCTCCAGGAAGCCCTTGCCGGCAAAGCGCGCCACCTTGCCGCCCTCGCTGTCCACGATGGCCACCTCGCCCACCGGCTTGGCCAGCAGGTCCGGGTTCGGCGGATTGGGGCACGCGTCCCCGGTCGCGCGGTCGAAGAGGAAGTCCACGACCAGCCCGTCGGCCGCCTCGGCCCGGACATCAGCCGCCAGCGCGGCGATCTCCTGCTCCGACAGCGCGCGCTGCCACAGGCGGACCCGGCGCATGTCACCCACGAACAGGCAGCCGCCCGTGCTGTCGGCCCCCAGGCGCAGGGGCCGGCTGTTGCCCAGCGGGTTCTGCCACCAGCGCCCGACATCCCACAGCTCGTCATCAGCCGGCGGGACGGCGAGGGGCTGCTCGGCCGGCAGAGCGGCAAACTGCGGCTTCGCCCCGCCGAGGCAGATCGTGACCTGTGCTCGCTGCGGCAGCCGCTCGTATGGTAGCGTCACCGTGGTCCGGTCGAAGGTCTTCCAGGGCTGGCGGTTGACGTAGACGCCCGTGACAGGCCCGGCGCCGCGGGTGCTCAGATACAGGCGCTTGGCGCCGAAGCGCACCGGGAACTGCTGGTCGAGCGCCGTGATACCCGGGGGGATGTGCGGCGCGAGCACCAGGCGATCCGACTGGTAGAGGTACTCGAACAGCCCCCGCAGCATCGCCAGCGGCCCGCCCCACGAGTCATAGACGCAGTTGATGGGCTCCTTGGGCTGGTAGACGGCGTTGCCGAAGTCCGTCAGGTTGTTGTCGAAGCGGAACTGCCGGGCGAAGCCGAGGAGATGCTGGAGCGAGCGCCGGGCGTCCTCGAACCGGCCCAGCCGGTAGTACGCCAGGACCATCCGCGCCTCGCACGTCGTCCAGTGGCCGCCGTTGACCCAGCGCCCGAACTCCCACAGGCCCTTCGGCTCGACATACAGGTCGTCGAGGCCGGGACAGTTGGTGATGATGACATCGTGCGGACGCAGGCCCGGGATGCTGGCGATCTTGTCGTAGATGCGCCGGGCCTGCGCGTCATCCACCGCCCTGAAGGCGATGGCGTCATGGTTGCAGATGGCCTCGAAGTAGCCGTGCTTGTCCGCGCCATAGACGCCATGCTTCGTGCCGTCGGAGTCGAGGTACTTGATGAAGTAGCCCTCGTCGGTGGTCAGGTGCCGGAGGCCCTGGCGGGCGGCATCGCGGCGCCCGGCATACAGGGCCGCCTGGTCAGCGCGGCCCGCCAGCTTCTCCAGCTCGATCAGCCGGTCCAGGGCGGCGATGGTGGTCACCGAGAGGCCTGTGAGGTAGGCCCTATCATAGGTGCCGTCCGGCTTCTTGTAGCCGGCGTAGCTGGGGGCCAGTAGATTGCCTGCCGGCCCGGCCAGGAAGCAGCTATTGGCCGGGTCGCGGCGGCTCTCGAGGAAGTTCGCACAACGCTCCAGCAGCGGCAGGTAGTGTGCGAGAGCCTGCGGGTCGCGACTGATGAGAAGCTGCTCGGCCTGCAGCAGCAGCCCGGCGGCGGTGAACTCCATCCCCCAGTCGTGGGTATCCACGCGACCGTCGCCCTGTTTGTAGTAGATCCAGCCGGGGGCGGCCGCGTCGCACAGGCAGCCATCGGGCGCGACCCACTGCCACTTGCCCCCGCCCACGCGCTTCCCGTCGCCCATCTGGCTGAACCACAGGTCCTGCGAGTTCGCCAGGAACGTCGCGTACGGTTCAACGAAGAAGGGCAGGCCGCAGTAGCTGGGGCCATAGCTGTTCTGGATCCACCAGGCGCCCCAGGTCGGGCCCTCCACGAAGCCGCTCCAGGAGGGGTTGTAGAGCATCCCGAGGTTCTGCAGATCGGGCGACGGGTACAGCATCTGGTAGGAGGTGTCGAGCAGTTGGAGGTAGGCGGTATCGCCCTGGCCGGAGAAGAAGCGGCCGGTGAAGGCGCGAGCCGGGGCGCAGAGGCCGGCGTCCAGCCAGACGACCAGCAAGAGGCAGACCAGGAGGGCGCAGCGCACGAGGCATCACTCCTCTGGAGGCATGACGGGCTGGAACCGAAACCGCGACAGGGCGTCCGTCCGGGACGCCCCGCCGCTCTGCCACGATATCATGCTGCCCGGTCGCTCCGCAAGCGACGCGACAGCGGCGCGCGCTCCGGCTAACGCCAGGGCTGACTGGCGTGGATTTGCCCCCACCACGCCATGATGGGCAAGGCCTTGACGTGTCCGTCGAGGAAGCCGCAGTTGACCATGTTGTCGCCGCCCAGCCCGTGGGGCGATCCGTAGCTGCCCGCCTGCCCCGTGCTGCGGTACAGGTTGGCGGCGCCGCCCGGTTCATACCAGCGCAGGGCGTCCTGCCAGATGATGATCTCCACAGGCGCCACGCGGAGTGCCGACTCGGCCACGCCCTCGAGGGCGGGGGCAACTCCGCCATTGCTGCTGGTGATGCACAGCCCCGTCAGATAGGAGGTCGCATCGGTCGTGCTGGGGTCAAACGAACTGGACATGGAGGGACAGACCCACACCTGCCAGTTCTTGATGTACGGGTTGAGCCGCCAGTGGACATAGCCAGTAGCAACGGGGCCAGGCATCGTGATCGGGAGCGTGCCGGTCTTGTTCTGCGACCACGACTTCCAGCAGCAGCCGCCACCCAGTCCGTTGGTCACCCGGGGTCCTGTCGGAGTGTTTGTGACGAGAGGTAGCGTGTTGTCGGAGTCGGCCATGTACTGCAGCGTCGCCAGGCCGATCTGTTTCAGGTTGCTCTGGCAGCTCGCCTGGCGTGCCTTCTCGCGAGCCCGGGCGAAGACCGGGAAGAGAATGGCGGCCAGGATCGCGATGATGGCGATGACGACCAGTAGCTCGATGAGTGTGAAGCCGCGCCTACGCATGTGCTTGCCTCCAAGCTCTGCCAACAAGGGTTTTCCCCACAACTTCAGGAATTCGTCCGAGTAGGCTCCCATTCCTGCCGACAGAAGGAAGAAGACCGATGACCTCGCGTGAACGCCTCCTGGCCGCCCTGCGTCTGCAGCCCGTGGACCGTGTGCCGCTGCAGGTGCGCGGGGTGCGCTCCTGGGATGACCAGTGGGTCGCCACCCGCGACGCCAGCTATGGGCCGCTGATCGAGGCCGTGGCCGCACACGGGGACTATGTGGACGGCTGGGGCGCTCCGGCCGGGACCTTCTACTCGGCGACCCCGGTGCCGACCGAGGGCTGGACGGAAGATCGCGACGACTGGATCGCCCACTTCACGGTCTACCACACGCCCGGCGGCGATCTGCGCACCATGTCGCTGTCGAGCAAGCGCGGCCTCCCCGGCATGCAGATGGAGTTCATGGTCAAGGACCTCGCCGACCTGGACAGGGTCCTCTCGGTGCCCTACGAGCCCTCGCGGCCCGACTGCTCCGGGTTCTTCGCGCAGGCCGAGCGCATGGGGGAGCGCGGCCTCGTCATGTGCGGCATCCACAATGCCATCTCCATGCTGCACAATCTGATGGGCTCGGAGCTGCTGGCGCTGTGGAGCATCACCGAGCGCGCGCGACTGGTGGAGCTGCTGTGGCTCTTCCACCGGCGCTGCCTGGACCTGGTCGAGTACCTGGTCAGCCAGGGCGTCGGGCCGTGCTTCGCCATGAACGGGGAGGAGTACGTCACTCCCCCGCTGCATTCACCGCGCGACTTCCGCGCGTTCGTGGTCGAGCCGGAGCAGGACCTGGCGGCGGCCATCCACCGGGCGGGGCGCCTGCTGCACATCCACTGCCACGGCCCGCTGGGCGACGTACTGGAGGACTTCGCGACCCTGGGCGCCGACTGCCTGCACCCGCTGGAGGCCCCCCCGCTGGGCGATGTGACGCTGGCGGACGCCAAGCGCCGCATCGGGGCCCGCATCTGCCTGGAGGGCAACATCCAGATCGGGGACCTGTACGCGGGGAAGACGGCGGACATCGCGGCGCAGGTGCGGCACAACCTGCAGGTGACGGGCGGGCAGGGCTACATCATCTGCCCCACCGCCTCCCCGCACACGACGGTGCTGAACGAGCTGACCGTGCGGAACTACCTGGCGATGATCGAGGCTGCGGCGCAGGCGTGACGGCTGTTCGCTCTGTGTCGTACAGACTGGACGCCGAGCAGCGCGCTCGCCAACAGCGGCCCCCCCCGGAACAACGCGGGTGCACCTAGCGCTCCGCCGCATACTCCGATAGGCGCTCGATAAAGCGACTGACGGGAGCATCCGGGGTGCTTGCCAGAGCGAGTGCCATCTGGGTAGTCAGGTCGAACGATGCCGCATCGCGCACGACCACATCCGCAATGCATGCACCATCGCAGGTGTCTGTCGCGTCGATGAGAATGTCAAACAGAGGCACGTCATCATCGTCCCGTGCAGTGATCACCCACGTGAATCGAGGGAGGAAGGCAGGAAGGAGGCGTGCCTTCTCTGCGGCAGGCAGGGAGGCGTCCTGCCGCCATTCCCGCTTCAGCTCGGAGAGCATTCTCAGCTCGATGCCCCAGTTGGAGGCACGCGGTCTCGGCAGCTCGATGGCCTGCGCCAGCGCGGTAAGGAGACAGTGCAGGCGATCAACATCCCTGATGAGGTGTCTCGCGCTCAGCCTGATCTTGTGGTACACGGGAACCACGGCATATAGCGGAACCGCGACAACATTAGCGACCCCAGATCTCTCGCCATTGCCATCTAGCCAACTGGTCGTGAGCACAGTGTGCTCCGTCGGTTGTGTGTCACCCGATGCTTGCACTTCGGCGCTTGTCACGGCCATCCTGGCGAAGGGCCCAATCTGGTCATCATGCGCGTAGACCTTGCTCACCCGGCTGCCGCGCCAACAGCCCTCTAGGCTTGCACCAGTGCTGAAACCAGACAGAGTCACCGCATGCAGAGCGGGGCCCTGCGGCAGGTTCAGCAGTTCAACAAGCAGTACCACCGGAAGGCCCCCGGACAGATAGGCCTGCACGACGGTCTTGAAGTCGGCCTCTGGTTGGGCCGGGAAGCTGAACAGCTCCGCATCCAGCCCGACAGCACGGCATGCCTGGCAGATCTCCTCAGTGTTGAGGCCTTCCGATGGGAACACACGTCCGAGCCTCCCACTGGAGACAGCGGCCTGAGTAATCGCGGCCGGGGAGAGGATGGGGTGTTGGAAGAGCCGTCCAGTTGCCTGGAAGGCACTCCACAGCGCACTCGTGGCACAGGCCGCTACGCCATGGTCCTGTTCCTGGAAGGCCAACGATTCCACCGACAGCTCAATGCCAGCCACATGGGCCTTGTAGCCAACAAGTGCGGGGTAGTAGCGACGAGACCCGTCACCGTCAGGCGGGTAGGTCTTCAGACACGTACGACCAAAGAACATCTGCGGCAGTGGCTTGATGACAACGAAGCCCAGGTAGGCATTGAGAAGGAGGTCAGTGAGGCCCTGCCCCGATGCTCCGGCCACGATGCAATCTATCTGCTCCTGCGAGAAGGCCTCACCGAAGAAGTGGATGCGACTGCAGAACCTCTCGTAAGGGCGGAAACACCTGACGTAGTACGCGGCATGCTCCTCCAGGTAGTCCCGGTCGACATAGCGCGTCTCGACGATGAAGCACTTCGCTGCCATGGCCGTTAGGTAGCCACGCAGGTAGTCGTCCTGCATCTTCCTCTGCACGACAGACAGACCCGTCTGTGCGTGCTCTGCGATCTGCTGCTGCAGTAACTGGTGTTCATAGGGGAATACGACGAACTGGCTCATCACGCGCTACCCCCAGATGGCACAATGGCCGATCTGCAGCGATCGGCCATTGTGAGCTTCGTGCATCGCAACGGCGGGTGTACCTAGATGCTCACACGGCGTGTCATATCCTCTGGCCTCATGCGCAGACGCCGCTCTATCTGCTGAGCTCGCCGCGCGGCCTCCTTGGCGGCGATGCGGATCTTCTCCGCCACCTCTGGGTTCCTGACCTTCTCCATCGACTTCGCGTCCATGCTACTCCCCTCCCGCTTCTGTCACCAGCGGCCGCAGGCGTCGTTGCCTGGGCGTTGAGACATTGCCTGACACCGAGCAGGACTCACACAGAGAACGCGCGAGCGTGCGGCTGACGTGCTACGCGCAGCGTAGCACGTCAGCCGCACGCGAGTCAAGCAGGATGGTCACCGACAATAGGGAGTCACACCCCCCACTCGCAACAGTGACTAGCAGGCGGACCGCGGAGTCCTCACCAAAAACGGTTGACAGGCCCCCGGTGGCGCTGTATCATATCCATCCAAGCGCGGCCTGTGCCTTCAGGCGGCGCGCTTTGGTTGCAGCGGCGCGGCCCGCGCCCCCCTCGCGGCGAGGCGACTGGCCTCGCCCGGCAGGGACGGGCCGTTAGCTCAGTTGGTAGAGCATCGGACTTTTAATCCGAGGGTCGTAGGTTCGAACCCTACACGGCCTACCAGACGTCAGCGGCGCCATGGCCCCATGGTCTAGCGGTTAGGATACGGCCCTTTCAAGGCTGAGGTAGGGGTTCGACTCCCCTTGGGGCTACCACCAATCTCGTCGGCGGGCGGGTAGCTCAGCTGGTAGAGCGCATGCTTTACACGCATGATGTCACAGGTTCGAGTCCTGTTCCGCCCACCACATAGCACGTCGCACCCACACAAGGCTGGCTGGGTAGCTCAGTTGGTAGAGCAACGGACTGAAAATCCGTGTGTCCCCAGTTCAAATCTGGGCCCAGCCACCAAGCTCGCAGACTCGGCTCTCATGTGCCCGCGAAGGCGCTGAGAGCCGTTCTCGCTTCTGGTCCTGCGCGACCACTGCACCCCCATCCCCCGCGCCGTAGCCCCTGGCCATCTCTCGTGCGTCATGCTCGCCGGCAGCAGTCGCCCCTCGCGTTGCCGCGAAGGCGTCACGCGGCGCTGGAGCGTCACGCTGAGCACGGGAGGCGTGTGCGAACGGGAGATGTTGCGGAGGTCAGGGAGACGGTGCTCAGGTGCGGTTGTTGCGGGCGCGGCGCCGGCGCAGCGCCTCCAGGCAGCCGAGGCCCAGGCCGACCAGACACAGCGACCCGGGTTCGGGCGTGGCGGCCGTCTCCCCCCAGGTGAGGCCCGCGTCACTCGGATTGTGGTTGCCCGCTACGTCGGTCGTGATGAAGTTGTGGTCGGTAGCGTTGGCGATGCTGCCGAACTGGATCTGCCAGGTCTGGCCCATGGCCAGAGTAGTGTTCGCGGTCAGATAGGACCAGGAGATCGCCCAGTCCACGTAGGTGGTCGTGCCGAAGTTGGTGGTCAACTGACCGTCCACCGTGCGCAGGTAGCCGTCCCCGCCGGTGAGACTGAAGTCAGGGGGGGAGATCTTCAGGCCTACCTGACCGTCGAGGTCCTCCATCTTGGTGCCCGACCACTGGAGGTTCGTGGTGTTGAGCCGCTGCATCTCCAGGCCGTGCTGATTCAGGTCAGCGGACTTGGTGTCCCACGCGAAAGCGTAGTCCGGGCGGCCCGTCACGCCCTCGCCGGCGACGTCTATCAGTACCATCAGCGTGTCGTGATAGGTACCGGAGATGACAGTGCCCGTATCCACCCTCATGCGGAAGTACACGTAGGTCTGGTCGAAGGCCCAGTAGCCGCCGGGGTTGGTGGCATCGCCCACGAAGTCCAACTGCTCGGCCTGACCGTCGTCGGGGTCATTGAGACCGTTGAGCGGCAGCCAGATCGTGGGCCACGCGCCGAGGGGTCCCCCATACTGGTTGATGGTGTCACCGTGAGCCACAGCGGTCAGACCGACTGCCATGACAATGGCCAGACCGATGGCACGAGAGGGGCCTAGCAGCACGTCGGCATCTGCCTCCTCGGTGTAGGTGCAACGACCTCATACATTGTTACGTATCATAGGCATCCGCACAACCCATGTCAAGAGGCGCGAGCGGCGTCCGGGGACACCCGAACGACCCTCACCAGCGGCCCTGCGCCGCAGGTAACGGCCCGCCCCGCGGCGAAGCGCCCTCCAACACGGAGGGCTCCGCCTGCGCGCCGAGGGGCTCCCTCCGCGGCTGCCCATCCCGACGCGCAAGGGAGAGCCTTCCCCATGACCAACCGCGAACGCGTCATCGCCTCCTTCCGCCACCAGCAACCCGACCGCACCCCTTACGTGATCGGCTTCACCCAGAAGGCCACCGCGGCCATGACAGCCCGCTATGGCGACAGCTTCTGGCCGCTGATTGACAACGCCGTCCACGGCGTCGCCGCCCACCCGGGCCCCCGGGACATGTGGCTGTCGGACACGCTCTGGCAGGACGAGTTCGGCGTGCAGTGGGACCGCAGCATTGACCGGGACATCGGCAATGTGTGCAACCGCGTCATCCCCGAACGCAACCTGGACGGCCTGGACCTGCCCGACCCCACCGCGCCGGACAAGTTCGCGGGCATGGCGGAGGCCATCGCCGCCGGGCGCGCCGCGGGGCGCCTCGTGCAGTTCGGCATCGGCTTCTCGCTGTTCGAGCGCGCCTGGACCATGCGCGGGATGGAGAACCTGTTCATGGACATGATCGAGGCCCCCGACTTCGTGGATGAGCTGCTCGACGCCATCTGCGAGTACAATGTCGCACTGGTGGAACAGGCGGTCACGTACGACATTGACGCCATCCACTTCGGGGACGACTGGGGCAGCCAGCGCGGCCTGCTCATGGGCCCGCGCCTGTGGGAGCGGTTCCTCAAGCCGCGCCTGGCGCGCATGTACGGGGCGGGCAAGGCGGCCGGCAAGTTCGTCACGATCCACTCATGCGGCATGGTGCAGGAGCTGTTCCCCCAGCTCATCGAGATCGGCCTGGACTGCTTCAACCCCTTCCAGCCCGAGGTCATGGACCCGTACGAGATGAAGCGCCTGTACGGCGACCGGCTGAGCTTCTGGGGCGGCATCAGCACCCAGAAGCTGCTCCCCTACGGCACGCCGGACGAGGTGCGGGCGGAGGCCAAGCGGATGATGCGGGAGGTCGGCCAGGACGGCGGCCTGATCCTGGCCCCGGCGCACGGGATACCGGGAGACGCCAAGCCCGAGAACATGATGGCGCTGATTGAGACGGTGAATGAATAGATGAGGCGAAAGGGGGATGGCGAGATGCCGGGAGAGCAGCCGGACTATGTGAATGACGTGCCAGAAGGGTATGCAGGACAGAGGTGCCAGTTTGTCTTTGGTGCCGGGTGGGTCTACGACGGTCTGGAGGTACAAGGGCGGAAGTGCGGTCTCCCGACCCCAGGCACACGTTGCCCCGCGCACCGTGGGGACGCCGCGATGGATAGCGGAGGCCTGGGGGCGATCCAGACTGCCGTCACGGAGGGCGCCTATCTTGGTGAAGCGCAACTCGCCGAGTGCGACCTGACTACTGCTGCACTGCGCGGGGCACTGATGCCCCAGGCTGACTTCCGGTTCGCCATCCTTGTGCACGCTGACTTTGAGCACGCCACCCTGGCCTTCGCGCAGATGGAGCGCGCGAACCTCCTCATGGCCCGCCTTGTCGACGCCGGCATGGTCGGCGCCAGACTTGACGAAGCGAACCTGTCATCTGCAGACGCCACGGGGGCCGACCTACGATGCGCTGCATTCGGCGGCAAGGCCGACCTGCAGTCGGCGGTTCTTGTTGGAGCCGCTCTTGGCGGCGCAGGCTTCAGCTCGGAGGCTGACCTCGACGGAGTCACATGGTCGAGGCTCTACGTTGTCCCCGATGAGGACGAGCTCCCAGCGAGACCCCCGCGGGATCCTGTGGACTCCGCGCAGTGGTCCGGCACTCTGAGGGCCTGCGAGCGCACCTACCGCCAGATCAAGCAGAACTACGAGCATCATGGGCAGTACGACCTGGCAGGCCAGTTCTTCATCCGCGAAATGGAGTGCAAGCGCAAGCAGTCCACCGGCCTGCGCCGGGTCGCCTTCTGGCTCATGCGCGTGTTGTGTGACTACTTCGAGAGCCCCGGCAAGGTGGTCGGCATCGCCGTCGGCATCATCCTGCTGTGCGCTTGGTTCCACGGGTGGGCGGGGATCGTGGATAGCGGCGGGAACGCGGTGCTCGGGCCGGGACTGGAGTGGCCGAGTTGGGCCGCGATCAGTCAGTTTGTGTCGCGCGCGTTGTACTACAGCACGGTGACCTTCACCACGTTGGGGTACGGCGACTACCACGCGGCGAACGGCTGGGGGCGAGTGCTGTCGGCCGCGGAGGCGGCCACGGGTGCCATCCTGCTTGCCCTCTTCCTGGTCTGCCTCGCGCGGAAGTATGGGAGGGCGTAGCTCGAGCCGCCCCTCCGGGGCCTGCGGCGGGGCTCCCGCGCATGGCGGCGTTCTAGCGGCGCCTTGCGTGAGGCTATATGGCTGAAACCATCCGTACAGGAGGCAGCCATGACGACCGACCGGCCGTGGCATGACCAGGATCGCTTCTGGGAACTGCGCGCCAAGTTCATGTTCGCCGGGGAACGGTGGGAGCGCACACCGCAGGAGATTGACGCGGTGCTCGCTCTGCTCGATCTGCCCGAGGCCACGGACATTCTCGATCTGTGCTGCGGGCCGGGGCGGCATAGCCTGGAGTTGGCCCGCCGAGGCTGTCGCGTCACGGGTGTAGACCGCACCGTCCCGTACCTGAACGAGGCGCGTGAACGGGCGGCGGCCGAGGGGCTGGCGATCGAGTTCGTGCAGCAGGACATGCGCGAGTTCCGTCGCGAAGACAGCTTCGACATCGCCCTGAGCATGTTCACCTCCTTCGGGTACTTCGAGGACCCGGCCGACGACCGGCGCGTGATCGAGAACCTGTGCGCGTCACTGCGGCCCGGCGGGAAGCTGCTCATCGAGATGATGGGCAAGGAAGTGTTGGCAGCACGGCTGGCCAGCAACCTGCCCGTCAAGCGTTGGCAGGAGGCCGAGGGCATCCTGTTCCTGACCGACAGCGTCATCGAGCGCGACTGGTCGTGGATCCACAACCGCGAGGTCTACCTGGTGGGCGATGAGCGCGTTGAGTTCGATGTGGACCACCGCCTGTACTCAGCGGTGGAACTCAAGACACTGCTGACCGACTGCGGGTGCGGCGAGGTGGTGTGCTATGGGACGCTCGCCGGCACGCCCTATGACCAGAGCGCCACGCGCTTGATCGCCATCGGGACCAAACCACTCTGACCATGCCCTACTCCGAACTGCTCAATGACCTCATCTACACCACCCGCCATGGCGCCGGGTTCATTCTGCGGCGGTTTGGGCGGGTGGTGCCGGGCGGGGTGTATTTCGTCAATCCGGACGACCCCCTGGTGGACTTCACCTTCCCCAAAGAGGACCATCCGCAGGCAACCGACGAGGCACTGCTGGCGATGACGGAGCAGGAACTGCGGCGGTGGGCCGCGAAGCCGGAGACCTGCGCCGTGGCCCTCGCGGTCGAGATCGCCCACGACGGGCGGCGGGTCATGGCGATCCAGGCCGAGACCCGGGGCGAAGTGGCCGTCGTCCACTGCCCCCTGCGGCGCAAGCTGTGGTGGTGGGTGCTGGGCGAGGCCGAGGAGGCGGAGGGGCTGATCGTCGAGAGGTTCTTTGCGGACGGCCAGCCAGCCGACGGGCCGAGCGGAGGGCCGGATGATATCCGGCCCCTCCGAACGACAAACGACAGCGACGACAACGACACAGAGGAGAGCAACCGATGCCGCTGATTGACATGCCGCTGGAGCGACTGCATACGTACCAGGGGTTGAACCCCCGGCCTGCTGATCATGATGAATACTGGGAGCGCGCGCTGACTGAGATGCGCGCCGTGGACCCGCAGGTCGAGCTGGTGCCCGCGCCCTTCCAGGTGCCGGGCGCCGAGTGCTTCGACCTGACCTTCACCGGCGTGCGCGGGGCGCGGATCCATGCCAAGTACCTGCGACCGGCGACCGGCGTCGGGGTCGGTGACCCCTCCCACAAGCACCCGGCCGTCGTGCAGTTCCACGGCTACTCCGGCAGTGCCGGCGACTGGCATGACAAGCTCAGCTTCGTGGCGATGGGCTACTCCATCGCGGCGCTGGACTGCCGGGGGCAGGGCGGGGCCTCCGAAGACACCGGCGGCGTGAAGGGCAACACCTATCGCGGCCACATCATCCGCGGGCTGGACGACGTGCCCGACAACCTGCTGTTCCGGCATGTGTACCTCGACACCGCGCAACTGGCGGGCCTGGTGATGGACTTCCCCGAAGTGGACGCCACGCGCGTGGCGGCCATGGGCGGGTCGCAGGGCGGCGGGCTGACCCTGGCCTGCGCCTCGCTCGAGCCACGCATCGCCAAGGCCGTGCCGATCTTCCCCTTCCTGTGCGACTACCGGCGGGTGTGGGAGATGGACCTGGCGGTCGGGGCGTACGAGGAGTTGAAGACCTACTTCAAGCAGTTCGACCCACGCCACGAGCGCGAGGACGAGGTCTTCACCAGGCTGGGTTACATCGACTGCCAGCACCTGACCCCGCGCATCCAGGCCGAGGTGCTGATGGCGGTCGGGCTGATGGACACCATCTGCCCACCCTCGACGCAGTTCGCGGCGTACAACAAGATCACGTCGAAGAAGTCCACCGTGGTCTACCCGGACTTCGGCCATGAGGGTCTGCCGGGGTTCCACGACAAGGCGTTCCAGTTCATTTCGCAATGGTAGGACGTTCTGGTACGCCCGACACTCCTGTCGGGCGCACACCGGGTCGCCCGACACTCTTGTCGAGCGCACGCGAAGTCGCCCGACAGGAGTGTCGGGCGTACCAGACGGGAAGAGACCCATGACCAACCGCGAGCGCGTCATTGCGTCCCTGAACCACCGGCAGCCCGACCGGTGTCCGTATGTCATTGACTTCACCCAGAAGGCGCGGGCGGCCATGGACGCCGCGTATGGCGACAGCTACCGGCCGCTCATTGACAACGCCATCCACAAGGTGACGGCCAAGCTGGGGCCGCGGGCGCAGTGGCTGTCGAACACCGTGTATCAGGACGAGTGGGGCGTGCACTGGGACCGGTCGCTGGACCCGGACATCGGCAACGTATGCAACCGGGTGCTGCCCGAGCGCGACCTGTCGGGCTTCACGCCGCCCGACCCGTGGGCGCCCGACAAGTTCGCCACGATGACTGAGCAGATCGCCGCCGGGGAGGGCAAGTTCATCCGCCTGAGCATCGCCTTCACGCTGTTCGAGCGGGCGTGGTCACTAAGGGGCATGGAAGACCTCATGCTCGACATGCTGGAAGCGCCGGCGTTCGTGGATGAGCTGCTCGACGCCATCTGCGAGTACAACCTGGCACTGATCATGCAGGCAGTGCGCTTCCCGATTGACGCGGTGCACTTCCCCGACGACTGGGGCGACCAGCGCGGAGTGATGATGGGCCCGCGACTGTGGGAGCGGTTTCTCCAGCCGCGCGTGCAGCGGATGTTCGACGCGGCCAAGCAGGGCGGCAAGTTCGTCTCGATCCACTGCTGCGGCAAGGTGCAGGAGCTGTTCCCGCGGCTGATCGAGATGGGGCTCGACCTGTTCAACCCCTTCCAGCCCGAAGTCATGGACCCGTTCGAGATGAAGCAGCAGTTCGGCGACCGGCTGAGCTTCTGGGGCGGGGTGAGCACGCAACGGCTGCTGCCGTTCGGCACGCCGGAGCAAGTGCGGGCGGAAGCGCGACGGCTGATCCACGAGGTGGGGCGGGATGGTGGCTATGTCATCTCGCCGGCCCACCAGATCCCCGGGGATGCACGGCCGGGAAACGTGATGGCGCTGATCGAGACGGTGAACGGGTAGGCGGATGGGACGGACCACTGCACAGGAGGCAGACGTCAGGCTACATTGCGGCAAACTCTGTCCACGAAGAGGTGTCACCCCGATGTTGCGCTATCTGGTTCGGTTGGTGCTCTGTCTGGCGTTCGTGGTCGCGGTGTGCGCGGGGGTTGCTCAGGCCCAGGACCTGTCGGTGAGGATGGCGGACACGCCGGTGCTGGCGGCGCTGCAGGCGCTGTCGCTGCAGGCGGGGGTGAAGCTGAGCGCCCAGGACACCGTCACCGGCAAGGTGACGCTGAACCTGGAGCATGTCACGCTCACGGCCGTACTCGAAGAGATCTGCCGCCAGCTCGGCTGCAGGTACGAGAAGACCAATGACGGCTACGTGTTGCTCAAGGGGCAACTGACGGGGGCGGCCGCGACCCATGCGCCGGGCGAGAACCGCGTGGCCAACGGGGGGTTCGAGGCGGACCTGGCCGACTGGGTCGCGCTGGACGGCGGCGGGAAGTGCGAGATCGTGACCGACCCCGTCGCCGGCGGGCAGAAGGCCCTCAAGATCAGCGGGCAGATCGGCGACCGGCCGCAGGGCGTCCACACTTGGCCCAACGTGCGGCTGGCGGAGACGCGGCACTACCGCTTCCGCATGCAATACCGCACCGAGGGGCAGCCGCGGCTGGTCGTGCGGATGACGGCCCGGGACTACAAGGGCGGGGCCGAGCATCCGTGCCCGCCGCATTCAGTGGTCGCCGGGCTCTCGCCCGACAAGTGGTCCACGCTGGAGACGGAGTACTGGATCTGCGACCCCTCCGAGCAGGCGGACCTGATGATCATCATGCAGCAGTCCAGCGGCGCGGTGTGGGTGGATGACATCTCGTTCGAGCCGATCGAGTTCATCGGCGCGCAGGAGCCCGCGGCCACCGACTTGTCCTACAACGGCGGCTTTGAGGAGGGCGTGGGCGACTTGCCGTACGGGTGGTGCCCGGCGAACCCGAACCTCTGGCCGCTGGGCGCCGACACACGCGCGGTCTTCGGAGAGAAAGTCGCCTTCACCTGGGACCATGGCGTCGCGCACGGCGGCGAGTGCTCGGTTGCCATCAGCAACGACGGCGGCCCGGACGAGAAGACGTACCTGAACTGGCACCGCATACTGCCCCTGCGGGCTGGTTGCGACTACGACGCCTCGGTGTGGATCAAGACCGAGGCCGCCAACAAGGCATATCTCGTGATGAGCGCCTACACGCCATCCGGGCCGGCGAGTGGCGACAGCACCTCGGTCATCGCCGGCACGACTGACTGGACGGAGCACCGCGTCACCCTCCACCCCAAGGAAGTGCCGGACCTGGCGCACGGCCGACTGACCATTTTCCTCGTGCTGCGCGGGAGCGGCAAGGTCTGGTTCGATGATGTGAAGGTGACGGTCCGCCCGCGGAACTGAGGGAGGGGAACGCGATGGCGCTGATTGAGGCGGTGAATGGGTAGGGGGCCTGGCGGCCGAGCGTCCGGCGGACGCAGACGGCGACGACGACCGTTGGATGAGGAAGGGGCGGCCGGGGTCCCGGGCGTTGAGACGCCCGGCTGTGGGGTGGTGCTCTGCACCGCCGAGCGTCCTGCGGACGCTACCGCACGGCCCTCGCGGACTACGGATGCGACCGGCAGATGTGTCGGCTCCGGTCAGTGGGGGGGCGGGCCGTTCGTCCGCAGGACGATTGGCGGCCCGCAGGGCCGCCCCTCAGCCGGACACTTCAGTGTCCGGGAGGCGACGCACCCCCTCCCGGTCGAGCCGTTGCGTCCGCAGGACGCTCCGGCTGCCCGCGACGAGGGGCGATAGAGCACAGCCGAAGAGAGGACCAACCCGATGCGAACCCTCATGCTGACCATGGCCGTGCTGGGGTGTCTTGCGGCCGTCTACGCCGACTTCCCCGTCGTACAGGGCGGGCAGGCCAAGTGCCAGATCGTGCTGGGCAAAGGGGCCCAGCCGGTGGAGAAGGACGCCGCGGCTGATCTGGGGCGGTGCCTGAAGGTGATGACCGGGGTCGCGGTGCCGCTCGTGGCCGAGGGTGTGGAGCAGGCGGGTGTGCCCAAGATACTTGTGGGGCCGTGCGCGTTACCCGACGATGTGATGAAGGCCGTGGCAGGGCGCGACTATGGCGGCTACATCATCCGCCAGGTCGGGGCCGATCTGGTGCTGCGCGGGCCGAGCGAGTATGGCAGCTCGAACGCCATCTACGGACTGCTGGAAGACACGCTGAGCTGCCACTGGTACATGCCCTCCGAGCTGTTCGAGAGCATCCCGCAGCGCGCCGAGGTGGTGCTGCCGGCGCTGGATGTCGCCGTGAACCCCGGCTTCCGGTTCCGCTACTTCAGCGGCGTGTCGGAGGGCGGGATCTGGCAGTACCGCAACCGCCTCGACCGACCGGGCAACCCCAACGCCCCGTTCCTGGCCCAGGGGCATATCCTGTACGCGCTCTACCCGCCCAGCAAGTACGGGAAGACCCACCCGGATTACTACCCGCTCATCGCCGGGAAGCGCCATGTGAACAGCGACGACCAAGACCAGTTCGGCCAGCCGTGCACGAGCAATCCCGAAGTCGTGCAAGTCGCCGTGGACACAATCAGCAGGTTCTTCGACACCCACCCCCAGGCCCACACCCACTCGCTGTGCATCAATGACAACAACACGTGGTGCGAGTGCGACGCCTGCCGCGCGCAGGATGTCGAGGTGCCGCGCTTCCGCGGGCGCACGATCTACTCGGACCGCTACTACACCTACGTCAATGCCGTGGCGCGCGGGCTGGCGGCCAAGCACCCCGACCAGTTCCTCGGCGTGTTCGCCTACGCCGGCGTCGAGCCGGTGCCGGCGAAGATCGCGAAGATCGAGCCGAACGTGTACGTGAGCATCACGCAGGACTGCTCGCAGCACTTCGATGCCGCCTACCGGCAGACGGACTATGACTTCATCCGCCAGTGGCAGAGCAAGGCGGCGCATGTCGGCAAGTACGACTACTACGGGCTGGGGGCCATCATCCCGCGCTACACGCCGCACCTGATCGCCCGGGACATCCGTCACTCACAGCAGGTGGGGTTGGAGGGCTTCCACTCGGAGGCCTACCCGCTGTGGGCCAACTTCGGGCCGCAGATCTACGTCGCGGCACAGATGCTGTACAACCCGAAGCTCGACTGCGACAAGCTGCTACGCGGGTACTTCGCCGACCTGTATGGCCCGGCGGCAGGGGAGATGGCGGCGCTCTACGAGACCTTCGAGAACGCCTGGATGAGCTACGAGCGCCCCGGCAAGTGGTTTGAGGGCATCAGCAGCATGGCCGAGCAGATCAGCATGTACAAGCCGGAGCACCTCGCGGCCGTCCGGGCGCACCTGCGACGCGCCAGGCAACTCGCGGACAGTGATCTCATTCGCCAACGCATCGCGTACGTGGACCAGGGGCTGGAATACCCGTTGAATGCCATTGAGGGCTGGCTGGCGGCCGAGAAGCTGAACACGATGCGGATCACCGCCGCGAACAGCGCGGAGGCGGTGCGGCTCATCAAGCAAGTCAACCGCTGCGTGGACGAGGCGCCGCGGCTGTGGCAGCGCAGCATCATGGACGACCCGATCAGCACCAACTGGTACAAGCAGGGCGCGCGGCCCACGGTCATCGGGCAGTGGGTCAGCCACTGTCAGGACGCCACCATCGGTGCTGTCACCGAACTGGCGAACAGCAACGCCCCCGGCGACGTCCTGGCCGACGTGCTGGCCGGGCTGAAGGGCACCGACACCGAGACGATCATGCGCGTGTACCAGGGCGAGCTCGACGCGCAACCGAGCCTGCTGCCCAACGGCTCGTTCGAGAGCACCGAGGGCGTCAAGGACGACCAGCCCACCGGTCCGGAGTGGACCAGCGAGGGCACGCCGCCGGGATGGAGCACCTGGAAGATTGACCCGTCCAAGGGCAAGCTATACCTCGACGCCGGCAAGCCCCACGCGGGCAAGCTGGCGGCCGCGATCCAGGGCGGCGACTGCGTGTGCTACATCACGACCGTGCCCGTGGAGGCAGGACGGCGCTATGCGGCCTGGACCTACGCCTTCGCCGAGAAGGCCGACCCGAAGCGCCGGACGACGCTGGAGGTGCGCTGGCAGGATAAGGGTGGCAAGTGGTTCAGCGGGGGTCTGAACACGCTGACGGCGGTCCGGCAGCCGGGGCGATGGGAGCGGCTCGTGAGTGTCGTCACGGCGCCGGAGGGTGCGGCGAAGGCGGTGATCCTGCTGGTCGTGTACGACATGCCCGAGGGCGAGAAGGCGTGGTTTGATGATGCGAGTGTGGTGGCGGTGGAGTGAGGGGAGGCACGGCCAGCGGGGCTGGCCGTAGCACCCAGGCGCGGCTATGGCAACCAGATCCAGCACTTCGCGCAGTGCGTGCTCGGGGCAGACAGCCGTTCCCGAGCCTATAGGACGGCTGGCGGAATCTCGTGGTAGCGCAGTGCCTCGTGGGGTCGTACCAGGGGCGGAGGGTGGTGGCGGTGGCGCCGCACGAGACCACGCCCATGGACCCCGCGCGGCGCAAGCGAAGCGTCGGCTAGGGACGAGACACTCGCAGTCCGGCCTTCTGCAGCATGATACCACCGTGTATGTCAGGCCGAGTGGAAGGTGAGGTGGTTGCACCAGGTTCGCAGCGCAGGTCGGCCATCCCGCGGAGATCCCTGTTGGGAGATGATGAACGTGAGCAAGGGTCATGAGCCGTGCATGCGGTGTGGTAGGCAACGAAGCTTCTTTGGCTGGGGGTGGCACCAGGGCGTCTCCCTTCCGCCCAACGCCGGGAAGCCCGAGTGCTATTGCCCTGGTTGTCTGCGCACGGTACAGCAAGAAGAACGAGAGGCTTGGGCCAAGGAGAGAGATGAGCGCTGGCGCAATCTGGGAGAGGACACGTACCGGTTGGAGACCGCGACCTCCCAGGGCCTGGTTAGCACCCGTGCCAGTGGCCGCTCAATCACCGAGGTGCGTGTTGAGCTCTCCAGCCAAACTGATCGAGCAATCCGGGTTGTCATCACTCCGGGCACGGTCTTCGTGTCCGGAGGTTCGCATCAGAGCATGGCAGTCAGGGCTGAGAAGACGGTTGGGCTTGGAGCGCGTTGCACCCAGCGGGTGGACGTTCCTGCGGCGTGCATCCACCCAGAGCGTCCAATTCCGAGGGCGGGTGACGGGTTTGCCTCTCTGGACACCTGCTCGGACGAACTGGGACGCTTCCTTGAGGCGGCGGCACAGGATGCCGGAATGGTCGTGCAGGCGGGAGTGTGGGCGATCACGGATGGGTATGACGCGCTCACGATACAGAGTCGGCTCAGACTGAGCGATGGGCGGACCACTCGCGTCGCAGTCTCCAATGATCACATCCGCAGGGCACGTCAGATACTGAGGCGCTTAGGCATCCCCAATCGGCTGTAGCGATGGAGGCATCATGCCCGACCAACCTCGTCCCAACCTCCTCCTCCTCATGACCGACCAGCACCGCGGCGATTGCCTGGGCTGCGACGGCAACCCCGTCCTCGAGACGCCGTACCTGGATGAGCTGGCGGCCAGTGGCACGCGCTTCACGGCCGCCTACACGGCCTGCCCCTCGTGCATCCCGGCACGGGCATCGTTGATGACCGGGATGGACCAGTGGCACACTGGCGTGCTGGGCATGGGGCGGTCGCGCAGCAACATGACCACCGCCTATGCACACACGCTGCCGGGTGAGCTGGCCGCTGCGGGCTACCACACCCAGGGCATCGGCAAGATGCACTTCCACCCACAGCGCGCGCTGTACGGCTTCCACAACACGATCACTGATGAGAGTGGGCGGATGCCCGACAGCGACTACCGCCGCTGGTTCGAGGCGCACAAGAACGGGCCGTATGGCTATCGCGACCACTCGATTGACTGGAACTCGTGGATGGGCCGGCCGTCGCACCTGCCCGAGCACCTGCACCCGACGTGGTGGACAGCACAGCAGGGGATTGACTGGCTCAACCGCCGCGACCCGGAGAAGCCGTTCTTCCTGAAGGTCAGCTTCGCGCGGCCACACTCGCCGTACGACCCGCCGCAGGCGTACTACGACATGTACCGCGACCAGCAGATGCCGCGGCCGTACCTTGGCGACTGGTGCGGCATGCACGACCTGGACAGCGACGACACGAACGCCTGGCGGTCGCACCGGTCGGACCGGGAGATCCAGCGGTCACGGGCGTGTTACTACGGCAACGTGACGTTCATTGACCACCAGATCGGGCGGCTGATCTACGAGCTGCGGCGCGAGGCCCCCGAGGTCTGGCGCAACACGCTCATCATCTTTACCTCCGACCATGGCGACATGCTGGGCGACCACCATCTGTGGCGCAAGACGTACGCCTATGAGGGCTCGGCGCGCATCCCGATGATCGTGCGCCCGCCGCTGACGTGGGACTGCCCGCGCGGACAGGTGCGCGACGAGGTCGTCGAGCTGCGCGATGTCATGCCGACCTTCCTGGAGGCGGCAGGGGTGGCCATACCGGAGACGGTGGACGGGATGAGCATGATGCCACTGGCCGGGGGTACAGGCCCAGTAGGGCAGGCGGCCTCGCCTGCCCGCGCGGGCGAGGCCGCCCGCGCTACCGGCGCCAACTGGCGGGAGTACCTCCTCGGCGAGCACGATTGGTGCTACTCGCATGAGCAGGCCAGCTACTACCTCACCGACGGCCGGTACAAGTACATCTGGTTCCCGTATCTGGGCGCCGAGCAGCTCTTCGACCGGGCCGTGGACCCGGGCGAGGAGCATGACCTGGCGCCCGACCCGGCCGGGGCCGAGCAATTGGCGCGCTGGCGGCAAGTGATGGTGGACGAACTGGCGGCGCGCGACTGCGGGCTGGTGGCGGACGGGAAGCTGGTGACGCTGCCGCTGGATGTCGCCATTCGCAGCCCGCACCTGTACGAGTACGGCTGCTCCCCCGCTGCCAACTGACGGTGACACGCCGTCGAGGGGGCACGCGCATGGAGATTCGGCGTCCTGCCGCGTCCTTTGGGTCAGGAAGGAGCAAGGCGCGGTGATTGCCGATCTGGTGCGACGGGCCCAACGGGGCGAAGCCGAGGCGTACACGCAACTGGTGCGTCAGTTCCAGGATGCGGTATACGCGACGACCTATCAGGTTGTGCTGGACGCCGAGACGGCGCGCGATCTGGCCCAGGAGACGTTCGTGCGGGGCTATCAGGGGCTAGGCGCGCTGCGCCGGCCCGAGAGCTTCCCGGCCTGGATCATCCGCATCGCCCGCAACCTGGCGACCGACTGGCTGCGCCGGCCCGAGCGGCGGTGGCTGCCGCTAGAGGCGGCACCACTGACCGAGACCGACCCCGCGGCCGAACTCGCCACCCGCGACCTGGTTCTCCGCGCCCTCAGTACCCTTCCTGCCGAAAACCGCCTCGCCCTCTCGCTCTTCCTGGTCAACGGCTACACGTACCAGGAAGTGGCGCGACTGACGGGTGCGCCGCTAAGCACCGTCAAGGGGCGCATCGAGCGAGCGAAGGGCAAACTGGCACGGGAGGTCTTTGCGATGGTCGAGGACACACTGAAGAGCGGCGCACCGGACGAGCAGTTCACCTTGGAGACGGTCAGGGAGAGCCTCCAGCAGGGCCGGGCGGCGGCAGACGCGCAGGACCTGGCAACCGGGCGGGCCGTGGCCGAGACCGCCCTGGAGACGTTGGCGGCACACGCGGCACGGGGTGCGGAGGCCGATGACCTGCGGGTCGAGGCACTTGGGCTGGTGGTCCAGTCCACTCACTTCGCCGACCGGGAGCGCTGGTGTCAGGCCAAGCGCGAGTTGGTGCGGCTGGCCGAGGCGCGGGGCGACGAGGCGGCCGTGACGAGGCACCTGTACGACCTCGCCCTCTGGGACCGGTCTCTGCCCGAGGACGAGCGCGAGCAGATCGCCCAGCGGTGCCTGGACGCCCTCCGTCACAGCGGCAGCCACGAGCCGTTAGTGCGGGTGCTGTACTGGCGCGGGTGGCACTTCCTGATCCGCGGCGAGCCGGAGCAGGGCTTCGCCCTGCTGCAGGAGGCGCGTGAGGCGTTAGTCGGTGTGCCGTACAACGAATGGCATGCCTGCCTGGAGGCCTCGGCCGAGTTCGAGCGGCTAGCCGGGGAGCAGCTCGACGTGGCGCGGCGGGTGGTGTGGGGCGCCGGCTGCAACATCCTCCGCGTCGAGGGCGAGCGCATCGTGCATCCCGGTCAGCCCGGCTCCAGTTGCCACAGCGGCATACCAGCGGAGGCGGCCAAGTTCCACGAGCCCTTCTGGGGGCTGGTTGAGCAGACCGACTGGTTCCCCTACGTCGGGCCGCAGCCGGGCTATGTCGAGGAGCAGTCGGCCTTCTCGTACACCCCGACCCCGACCCACATGCGCATCTGGCTGGAGGCGAGCACCGAGACGATCAGCACCCCGGCCGGCGACTTCCGCGACTGCCTGCTGATGCGCGTGACGCGGACGGAGTCGCCGCTAGATGCCGGAGTGGACAGCCCGCAGCGCCGCACCAACCGGATCGTGTGTGGCGAGAAGTGGTGCTGGTTCGCGCGCGGCGTCGGGCCCGTGGCCTATCGCGCCGAGCGGGCCGACGGGATCGTCGAGCACGCCGTGCTGTCGGCGTTCCACTGCCCCGAGTCGCGCGAGGAGTGGATGCCGCTGGTCGTGGGCACCCGGTGGGAGTATGTTCCGGCCGAACCGGGAGAGGATTTCGATGCCCTCATGGTGGAATGGTTAGGTCACTGCAGTGCGGATGGCACGTGGTACCAGCCGCACACGCAGATCGGCAACCGCCACTGATCCACCGGAAGAGGACACAACACATGGACCTGCAATTCAGCCGCACCATTCCCGTTCGTCATGAAGTGGATGTACTCGTTGCCGGGGGTGGGCCGGCCGGTGTGGCCGCGACCGTCGCCGCGGCCGAACAGGGGGCGTCCGTCTTCGTCGCCGAGGGGCACACATGCTTCGGCGGCATGGGCACCGCCGGCCTGGTGCCGTGGTTCTGCAAGTTCGGCGACGGCGTCCACTTCCATGCCGGGGGCGTGGGGCGGCGCATCTTCGATCTGCTGCACGAACGCGGCGGCACCAGCAGCCCGCCGGGGTGGATGTCACCCGCCATCCGCGCCGAAGTGCTCAAGCGCATCTACGACGACCTCGTCGCCGACAGCGGGGCAGCGTTTACGCTGCAGACGCAGATCATCGGCATCGAGCAGGACGGGCCGCGCGTGACCCATGCCATCTGCTCGGGCAAGAGCGGGCTGTTCGCCATCGCCGCGAAGACCTTCGTGGACTGCACGGGCGACGGCGACCTGTGCGCGTGGGGCGGGGCGCCGGTGGAGAAGGGCGATGCCGAGGGCGGCATGATGGCCGGGACGCTGTGCAGCCTGTGGAGCGGGATTGACTGGGAGACGGTCAACCAGGCGCGCAGCGAGGGCCTGCGCGACGACAGTCGCTGCGCCGAAGCCGGCGACGACGGCGTGTTCACCATCCCCGACAAGCACCTCCCCGGCATGTGCATGACCAGCGCCGAGGGCGTCGGCGGCGGCAACATCGGCCACACCTTCGGCGTGGACGCCACCGACGAGCGCTCGGTGACCGAGGCGCTCGTGTGGGGCCGCAAGCTCGTCGTCGAGTACGAGCGGTACTACAAGGAGTACCTCAAGGGCTACGAGCAGATGCAGCTCGTGGCTACCGGGTCGCTGCTGGGCATCCGTGAGACGCGGCGCATCATGGGTGACTACGTGCTGGTGCTGGATGACTTCCAGAGGCAAGCGGTGTTCGAGGACGAGATCGGGCGCTTCGCCTATCCGGTGGACATCCACGCAGCCACCAGCGGCGAGAAGGCCTACGCGAAGTTCCTCGAGGAGTACACAGCCCTGCGGTACAAGGCCGGCGAGAGCTACGGCATTCCCTACCGGGCGCTGGTGCCGCGCAACCTGGACAATGTGCTGGTGGCGGGCCGCTGCATCAGCTCCGACCGTTACCTCCAGTCCTCGGTGCGCGTCATGCCGGGCTGCTACATCACCGGACAGGCGGCGGGCGTGGCGGCGGCGTTGGCAGCCGCCGGGGCCGGCGACACGCGGCAGGTGGATGTCAGCGACCTGCAGGGACGGCTGAAGCAGATGGGTGCGTTCCTGCCGAATGCGTAGGGCGACTGTGGGGCGGGGCCTTGTGCCCCGCCCGCAACGGCTGCCAGCAGGATGCTGGCGCTCCTACGACACTCGGCGCGATGAATCGCGCCACTACGACGACTCTCCTGCGGAGGATGCGATGAAGATCTCGATCGCTTCGTACTCGTTCCACGGCCTGACGGGCCAGGGCATGATGGACATCTTCGGCTACCTGGAGACGGTCAAGTACCGCTACCGCCTGGACGCGGCCGACATCTGGTCGGGGACGCTGGCGGCCGGCCTGTCGGTTCCGGCCTATGACGCCGAGCACCTCAAGCGGGTCAAGGAGGCGCTGGACGAGCGCGAGATGGTCGTGGCCAACTACCATGTGGACGGAGTGCATGTGTGGGAAGACGATCCGGACAAGCGCGAGCACAACTATCGCGAGGCGCTGGCGCACCTGGAGGCCGGGGCGTTCCTGGGGGCCCAGACGATGCGCGTTGACATGGGCGGGGCGGGCGACACGTTCACCGATGAGCAGTTGGCCTTCGTCGCGGGCCGCTACCGCGAGTACGCGCAGTTCGCCGCCGACCATGGCTTCACCGTCGGCCCCGAGACGCACTGGGGGCCGTCGCTGAACCCCGCCACGCAGCAGGCTGTCCACGACGCGGTGAACCACCCGGCCTACGGCGTGCTGCTGCACATTGGCCACTGGATCGAGGGGCATGAGGAGGAGGGGGACGCAATGGCCGCGCCGTGGGCCAACCACACGCATGTGGATGCCCGCATCACCCGCACGTGCCTGGAGGAGAAGATGCGGCTGCTACTGGCCGCGGGCTATGACGGCACCTGGGGCGTGGAGCACCACTCGGCGCAGCGCGAGTACGCGGAGGTCGAGTGGCAGCTCGCGGAAGTGAAGCGATGTGTGGGGAGGCTGAAGAGCGAAGACTGAAGACGAACGACCCCAAGGCAGCAGGCGCACCGGGATCCCGGTGCGCCTGCTTCGTTCTTCCTTCTTCGCTCTTCTCCCTTGGCCGTCAGAACGGCATCTCGGTGATGCTGCTCTTCAAAAGGGAGACGGCGATCGTTAGCATCCCGATCAGGCCCATGCCGCAGGAGAGGCCGGCCAGCAGGACGGGCGGCCAGCGCTTCCAGTTGTCCTCCCCGAACCGCTTGCGCAGGTAGTACCGGCCGATGAGCGCCCCGGCGAACTCGGGGATGATGTAGTGGGGGATCGTACCCAGGCCGCGGATGAAGCCGTAGATCGTGAGTACCGGCACGTTGAGCCAACTGAGCAGGTAGTAGGCGATCAGACCGAAGCCCAGGCCGCCGACCATCAGGCTGGGCTTGATGGCCCGCAGGAACATCTCGCGCGCCGGCCCCTCCGTGGTCGAGGTCATCCACAGCCAGCTATTCATCGCCTCATAGTCCCAGAACTTCTGGGTGTACGGGTAGTAGACGCTGGGGATGGGGTTCAGCCGCCAGATGTAGCTCCAGAAGATGAAGCTGCACACCAGCAGGATCGGGAACATCAGGACCTCGGCCTTGACCAGCGAGGTGAACTTCGTGCCGGTCAGCTCCACCGAGCGGAAGCTCTGCGCCGTGCCGCCGTAGTTAGACAGCGGGATCGGCGCGAACCACACCTTGATGCCCTTGTAGCCGCTGAAGATGAAGGTGGCCTGCCGCAGCATCGGGATGGCGACGGCCTGGCTGGTCAGCCCCACCATGCGCGCGTTGATGTATGACTCGAACGGCGTCCAGATGTAGCCGAAGAACAGGACGAAGTAGATCGGGAAGTCGGGCACCAGGTAGCGGGTAAGGATCACGTAACCCGTGGTGCACAGGAAGAAGATCACCATGCACCAGATGACGCTGAAATCGCCGCGCCCCGGAGGTGGGGTGCCGAAGCCGAAGCCCATCTTGCGGCCCTCGGCGCTGGCGGCCCGCCAGCCGGCCACCATCTTGATGATCCCCAGGGCGGCCACCGCGAAGGCTGTGCCGATACCGAACGACAGCCAGATGTCAATGCTGCCGGCCCAGATCGTGCGCATGGACTCCATGCCCGGGCGCCAGGTCGGCAGGTGCCCGGTCGCCGCTGCGATGGGGTTGACGATCATCGTGGCGACCATGGCCGCGAAGGTCCCCACCACCATCCAGAAGGGCAGGACGAACCCACCGAAGATCGTGCTGATGTTGGTGCCGATGCCGATGGCGGCGCCGGGCAGGATGCGCTCGGTGCCCTGCGTGAAGTCCACGAACGGAATGGGCAGGATCTGAATGGGTTGCAGCAGCACCACGCCCGAGAGGGTCGGGATGCCGATGTACAGCAGGCCGAAGGCGACGCCGATCATGCTGCCGATCGAGAAGATGCGCCAGCGCCAGGTCTCCTCCTTGCTGGAGGCCTCGGCCAGGGCCGTGGCGCCCTGCGCGGCCACGGGAGCCATCGGGAAGGGCAGCTTCTCGCCATCGGAGGTCAGGCGGAAGAGCACATAGCCGAACGTAAACCAGGCGAAGCGCGAGAAGACCATTGTGGCGATGAGCACCAGGATCGCGGGGATCCAATCCGGGTGCATGAAAGTGCGGCGCAGGACGGCTTCGGAGGTGGAGGGCGGGGCGACCCAGTTGGGGACCTGCTCGCCCAGGCCGGCCGGAGCCACCGAGGGGCTGCGCAGGAACTGGTTCCAGACCAGCCCGGCGAAGGGCCCGCCGGAGAGGCCGAGAGTGCCGCCACCGGCCGCCAGGCCGCCGGCCACGTAGTACAGCAGGTACACCTCCTGCTTGGACAGGACGGTGAACGAACGGCGGGCAATCTCAGTGAAGAGAATGATGGTGGTCCACTCGGCGGCCGGACCCATGGTCTGGCCCACCATCAGGCCGAGGTAGATCGAGCCGGGCATCATCACGAAGCCGATGAACAGCGCGCCCAGGACGGTCTTCCAGCCGAAGCCGTCCTTGTACGTCTCGGGCGCCTCCATCAGCGAACGATATTCAGCCAGCTCCTCAATCTCACGCATGCGCATGGCGCTGAAGCTCCCACAAACAGGGGTACGGTGACAAACAGAGCGTCAAGAACAGGCTCAGTTCGGCGAGAGAGGTCTCCCCACCTTCCCCAGACCAGAACTTTTCTCGGAGGAATGATCCACCGCCGCAATCCAGGCGGCGAACCCGTAAGCGCGACGACAGGGCCGCCAGCGAGGGACGGCCCTGCCGTATTTCGACACGACGCGTCAGGGCGCCTGTGTCGGCGCCCGCGCGGCCTTCATCTGCCGGAGCAACTCAGCGGCGCGAGGATGCGCCAGGCTCGCGGACATGGCGTCGTGGACCAGCTTCTTGTCGTACTCGGCCAGCGCGACAATCAGGTTCGTGTGCGGGGGGAGGAGGGCCAACAGCTCTGCTGCCAGCTCATCCTGACGCTGGGCGAAGTCGGCTCCCGACATCCGGCGGACACGCTCGAGGAAGTCCACAAACAGCTTGCAGGAGTTGTCCACCTGGGCAGAGCCGGCCTCGCCGGCGCCTGCGGCCAGAGCCGCCGCCAGCCGGTCGCGCTCGGCCGGCCACCGCGGGTCGTCCAGTTGCCGTAGTTCGGCCACCTGGAGCATGGCGCGCTTACTGAGCGCCACGTCGGCCTTCTGGTTGTTGGCAGCAGGCCCGCGCACATCGCCCAGCAGGACGGCCCGCTGCTGAGGAGTGAGCTGATCCCAGAGAGCCTGCTCCAGGGGGCTGAGCGCGAAGGGGCCAGTCGCCGGCGCCGTCGGCGCGGCCACTGGCGTGCCGCCGGGGGGCGGGGGCGTGTTGCCTTCGCCCCGACGGCCCCGGTAGGCCTGTCTCATCAGGTCACGGAGGGTCGCCAGATCGGTGGCCACGAGCGGCGTGCCCCCCAGAAGCCGCCGTTTGATCTCCTGGAGCTTGGCGACCGTCTGGTCCTGCTCCGGATCGCTGGCGGCGGGGTACTTGGCGTACAGCCCAAGCGCGGTCTCCAGTTGCGCGTCAGTAAGCGCCAACGGCACGATCCGCTGCAGCAGGTAGATCTCCTCGATCAGTTGCCCCGACACAGTGTTGCCGCCGCCACGGAACGGGCGCGGGGCGTTCTGGGCCTGGGCACAGACCGGGAGGACGGCTAGCAGGAGCAGAACAGGGAGCTTGCAGTTCATGGCGGTTCCCGGTGGTAGACGTTGCGGCGCGCGCACCCATTCCCCCGCCCCACAGTATAGCACAGCGCGGCCGGGGGGCCGACCGGGGAGGAAGATGTCAGGTGCAGGCCAGTCAGATGACAGGCTGAGCGCAGGCAGCGGCAAGACCGAGCGGGCTATCTTCGGGGCGCTGCGACCACCACGCCCCAAGGAGCCCTGCCATGACCCGTGCACTCCCCGACCGCGCCCCTCGCCAGACCGATGACGACGCCCTGGAGGCGCAGGCTGACCGACTCCTGTGGGAGGGCGGACGACCGCGCGACCTGGAGTACAGCTTCTACCACGAGCAGACGCTGGGGCGGGCGGTGCAGCGGGATCGCCTGCGCCGGGAGGCGCCGCCGCCCACCAACCGCGAGGTCACAGCCGGGCCAGGAGCGCTCGGCGAGTTGCTGGAGGCCCTCCTGAGTGAGGCAGCGCTGCCCGCCAGCCTTGCGCGGGTACTGGCCCTGGCACGGCGCGGCCTGACACCCCGCCAGATCGCTGAGGCCCTCGGCATCGAGACCTTCACGGCGCGGCGTTGGCACCAGCAGGCCCTGGTGCGATTGCGCCGCTACTGCGGCCAGCAGACCCGGGGCGAGGCCGCGCGGAACCTGCAGGCGGCCTACCGCGAGCAGGTGGCCCACGGCGCGCACCCCCGCGAGAGTCACTGTGCACCCGGACGGGAAGCGTGCCGCAGGGACGGCCTGTGCAAGTACCGCTGGTATCTGCACTGGGAGGCCGAGGCGGAGTGGTGAGGGGATCGGGCCGGGGAGTCAGTACTCGATGCCGCGGCGCGCTTGCAGGCCCGTGTCGTAGGGGTGCTTGACGGCCAGCATCTCCGTGACGAGATCGGCGCGCTCGACGATCTCAGGGGCAGCGTTCCGGCCGGTGATGACCAGCTCAACCTGCCCCGGCCGCGCATCGAGAAGGGCGTGGACATCGGCGAGACTGACGAGGCCCAGGTCCAGGGCGACGTTCAACTCATCGGCGATGACCACATCGTACGCCCCGCTGCGGAGGGCCTCCATCAGCTCGGCCAGCATCATCTGCGCGGCCGCGATGTCCTCGGCCGTCGGCTCGTCCGTGATGAAGGCGCAACTGCCGGTATGGCGGACCGTCACGCGCTCCCCGAGGGAGGCCAGCACGGCGTGCTCGGCGACCTCGCGCCCTTTGCAGAACTGGCCGACAAAGACGCGTAGTCCGGCGCCATAGGCGCGCAGGGCCAGGCCCAGGGCCGCGGTCGTCTTCCCCTTGCCGTCACCGGTATAGACTTGTACCTGCCCGATCTTCGGTTGGCTCATCGTCAACCTCGCTGCCGGAGAACCCCACAGGGACAGGCCCCTGTCCTGTCCTTCTGATGGTACCCAAACCGTGCCGGGAAGTTCCGCCTCAGCGCGCCAGGATACCACAAGAAACGCTCAAGGCTTCAGCGAGCACGGGGCGGGATGACACAGAGCTGGGCGACCAGGGCCAGGGCGCAGACGGCCGCGCCGGCGCCGAAGGGCGCCCTCAATCCGAGGTGCTGCCCCGCCAGTCCCCCGGCCAGCGGCCCGAGGACCAGCCCCGCCCCGATGACGGCCTCGTGGATGCCGGCCCGCAGGCCGCGACCTGCAGCGCTGTAGTGCAGCGCGTAAGTGATGCCGCTGACAAAGGTGAGGCTGGTGGCGGCGCCGACCACGAAGAAGCTCAGGGCGAACAGCCAGGAGGAAGACGTGAACTGGCCGAGGAGTTGCCCGCCGAGCGCAAGGGCCACGACGGCCAGCAACGGACCCCGGCGGTACTGCCACCGCGCGGACGCCCCTGTGACGACGAAGGCCAGCAGTTGCGCCGCGCCGCCGACAGCCATGATGCGGCCCACCACCGTGGGCGAGAAGGTAAGCGCCTCGCCGATCCGCGGGAACATGGCGGCCATCATGCCGCGCGCGAAGGACGTCGCGAAGACGGCGATCCAGGCCATCAGCATGAAGGCCAGCACCAGGCGGGGCTCGACGACCGGAGGCGGCGCCTCGTTGGCCTCATGGTGCCGCCCGGCAGGGGTCAACAGCACCGCCAGCAGGCTCAGCATCCCGGTGGCCACCGGCAGCACGAAGGCCTGCACGCGCCAGTGCTCCCAGGCGGGTCCCCCGGCCAGCGGGCCGACCATCAGGCCCGCCGTCCAGGCGATGTTGAAGTAGCCAAGGGTACGGTTCAGGAGGCGTCCGTCGTCGCCGCACAGGTCGCCCAGCCAGGCCTGCACCGGCGGCCACATGAGCCCCAGACCCGCTCCCGAGACCGTGGACCAGACCAGCAACTGCTCCGGGGCGGTGGCCCGCCACATGGCCACCCAACTGAGCAGGCACACCAGGCAGGAGGTCAGGGCGACCGGGCGGCGACCCAGGCGGTCGCACACGCGCCCGGCTATCAGGCAGACGGGAACATACAGTAAGAAGCCGGCCATGCCCAGCAGGCCGGACATGAGGGCGGAGGCGCCCAGTTGCAGGGCGCGGAGTTGCACCACCAGTTGCAGGCACGCCACGCCAGCGTCCACGAGGAACGACAGGACGATCAGGCGCTGCGTCGGGGACAGGAGGGGAGAGGGCCGGACGGTTACTGCTTCGCTCACGAACTCACCACAATCTCACAGGCTGCGCTGCGGCTCGCAGGTTTCGTCATGGCGGAGGCGGGCTCCTGCGTCCGGCCCCGCGCCGCCGCTCGGTCACCAATCGCTCCGGAAGCGCCGCGCCTCTGGCCCGGCCATGACCGGCGGGATCGCCGCGTCGAACTTGAAGACCATGTTCTTGGCCAGGCCCTGAACCACACACCACAGCTTCCCCTGCTGCTCCGGCGCGGCGGTGACGGTCAGTGTCTGCGGCTTGGGACCGTCGAACTCGGCCCACTGCCGCCGCTCCACGAGCTTACCCTCCGGGTCGTACAGTGTCAGTGTCTGCGGCCACAGGCGGCCGGTCACATGGATGGTGAACCGGGCGCAGCCCTGCGGCACGAGGAAGTACAGGCGGCTGCCGCGCATGGCGTTGATCCCGCCCAGGCCGGGGGCCATGACCTCGCCGGGGAGATCGGAGACCGGCACACGCACCATGATCGTGTCCGGCACGATCTTGAGTGCGTACTTCGTCTCGGGCTGCACGGGGATCTCGTCGCGGACATCGAACGGCCCCTTGGCCAGCTCCCAACGCTTGACTTCCTGACCGTCCGGGCCGGTGAGCACCGCCCGGCCCACCTCCGCCGCCGTCCCCACCAGGTGTAGCTTCATGGCCTGCTGCGGTCCGCTGTAGAGGCGGAAGAGGCACTGGGAGACGGAGAACTCCGGGTAGGAGGGCGTCACCGGCTTGCCATGGCGGGCGAGGGCCGACAGGAAGTACGGCGCGCGCTGCTGGATGTAGCCCCACAGCGACCCGCCCTGCCAGTAGCCCGACCAGACCTGCCCCGGCTCGTCGTAGCAGTTGTCCACGATGGCCTGGAGGTTGCCGAGGCCCTCGGCCAGGTACTTGTCGTCCTTCGTCTCACTGTAGGCGGCGGCCATGATGTTGTAGTAGGCCCAACCGTAGCCGGGCTCGCCGCTGGAGTCGGCGGGGCCAAGGAGATAGGCATCGGCCCAGCGGATGAGGCACTGCCTGGCCGCGGCGTGCCTCGCCGCGTCGGGGGCCTCGCCGCCGGGGCCCACGAGGCGCAGGTAGCGCTCCAGCCACGGGGCGTAGTTTTCCCACTGCGGCATGCGGCCGTCGGGCAACTGGGACGCGATGAGCTTGGCCGCATACTGGTGCGCCAGGTTCAGGTAGCGCTCGTCCCACGTCGCCTGGTACAGCGTGAGCAGCGCATCGCAGACGCCAGCACCCTCCCGGTAGCCGGTGGGCGAGGTGAAGCGGGCGACGACGCTTTCGCCCCACTGCTTCGCGACCTCCAGACCCCAGTCATCGCCGCTGACGAAGCTGTACCAGAGGGCGAAATCGGTCATCGAGTTGTAGTCATACAGGCGGTTGCCGCTGTGCCAGTGCACGAGGCCCTTGTAGTCGTTCAGGGCCCCGGCGATCTTGCCGATCGGGTAGTCGAGTTTCTCCAGCTCAGGCGTCGTGAAGTGGCAGTAGTCCAGGTCGAGCACGTGGCGGGCGTTGCGCAGGCCGTAGTGCAGGAACACGGGATCGGCCGACCGCGCCCACAGCACCCACGGCACACGCGGCGCGCCATGGTGCGTATTGCGCCAGGTGCGGTAGATGGTGTCGAAGCGCATGTCGTCATAGCGCCAACTGGTGTGCGAGTCACCCCAGTTGAACTGGCCGTAGTCCCCGCAGGCTGCCTCCATCCGCCGCTCGGCGACGAAGAAGTCGCGCAGGCCCTTGTCAATGCCGGCGAACTGCGGATCGCCGGCGGGGTAGAGGTCATCGAAGGCGCCGGTGGCGCACATGTCGCGGCCGGAAAGGGAGACGACGAGGGGATCGTCGACCTGCCGCGCGAGGGCCCGGGCGTGTTCAGTCGGGTTGCCGGCGGCGGCCAGCATGAGACTGAAGTCATGGGTCTTCGCCAGACCCATGGCATTGGCCACCTTGGCTGAGCGCACGTACCGATAGTCGTTCTCTGTCCCCTTGTCCATGAAGGTGTGGACGGCCTGCGGGACGGTGAAGTCCAGCAGCCTGCCCTCATGCACGAACCAGAGCTTGTTGATGTTCTCGAGCGTGACGGGGTGCAGGCTGTCGGTGCGCCCGTGCTCGGGCCAGAAGTGCAGCGTCATGTCGCCGAGGGTGCGGCTGAACTCGAAGGGGAAGTTCTGCCAGGCGTCGCGCGCGGCCACGGCGACCGTGGAGTCGGTGGCGTCGCCGCGCATCTTGGCGGCCTGCGCCATCCAGCCGTCGAGGCGCTTACCCTCCTGCTGGCCGCGCGGCCCCACATACAGGCAGTGGTCGGGGGCGTCCTGCCGGAGGTACGCGGGGGTGGGGCCGGCGACGATGGAGACGGGCACGGCCTGTCCATCGACGCCGAAGCTCCCGGCCCAATCACCACACAGGGGCAGCCTCAGGCCAATGTCGGCGAAGGCGACCTGGCCGGTCTGCGCGGTGAGAATGAAGGTCTGCGAGACCTGGATGACGGGGCTGCCGGCGAAGAAGGTCAGGCGGTTGACGTACCGGCACAGCTTCGTGCCGTTCTGCTGGTACCAGCCCTCACAGCGCAGGGCCGCCACACGCGACCCCTGGCGCGTGACGGTGATCTCAGCGGGCCCGGCGACGAAGCGGCCGGAGTAGTTGCTCCCAGCCGCGACCAGGTACGACTCAGCCTCACCGACAAACTGTCGCTCCTCGCCTCGGACCCGGAGCCGCACATTGTCCAGCATCCCGGTTCGCTTCAGCACATAGGTGCGCAGCACGCCGGTGTCCACGATGCAGGCCCCGCCGTCGTCCCTGACATGCACCCCCGCGGGCGCGGCCGCAGTCGCCTTCACCCCGTAGGCGAGCTTCAGCCCCGAAGCCTGCTTCGGGTCGAGCATGAAGGACAGCAGCACCCACTTGAGCGACTGGCCTCTGTCCCACGTGGCCACCGGGTCGAACTGGCAGGGGAGGGCCTTGCCATCGGGGCCGAGGAGGCGCAGCTGGTCTGCCGCGGTGACAGCCCCCCGCGGCAGCGGCACACCCCACGAGACGGGCTGGAGCGGCTCATCGGCCGCGATCGGCGCGCCCGAGAGATGCTGGACGACGAGGGGCAGTTCGGCAGCGCAGGCAAGCGACGACGCGAGCGCCAGCGCCATGGCGATGGACCGCATGATCGGCCTCCGGGGCGCGATGAATCGCGCCACTACTTGAGCGACGGGAGGGCGTCGAAGCTCATCTTCACGCCCATCTCGCCCAGGACGTCCATGTGGGCCGTGCCGCCCAGGTGGCCCTGCGTCAGCGGCGCGTGCTCGCGCAGGTGGGTCTGCAAGGCCTCGCGCAGCTCGGCGGCCACCTGCGGGTGGTCGGCGGTGACACTGGTCAGCTCCTGCGGGTCGGCCTGCAGGTCGTATAGCTCCGGCGGGCGCGGAGACTGGACCTCGGCGTCCCAGGCCGTGACGTAGTTCCAGCGGTCGGTGCGGTAGGAGGCGTAGCCGCCGAAGGCGGTGACGGTGGCGTCCCGAACGGCCACGGCGTCCTCACCCCTCCCCCTCTCCCTCGCTTCGCTTCGCTCCGCTCCGGAGAGGGGAACGGCGTGGGGCCAGACGTTGTGGCCCAGCATGCGCTCGTGCTGCGGCAGGCCCATGAGCGCCAGGGCGGTGGGCAGCAGGTCAGGGTGCTGCACAAAGCCTCGCACACGCTGGCCGGCGCCCTCGCCCTGCGGGTGGCGGATGAACAGGGGCAGGCGCGTGCACTGGTTGCGCAGGCGCGTGAGGCCCTTGTGCATCTCGCCCTGCTCCCCCAACATGCAGCCATGGTCCGAGGTGAACACGATCAGCGTGTCATCGAGCTTCCCTGTCGCCTTAAGCGTGTCGAGCAGGTGGCCGACCCAGCGGTCCACGAGGGTGACTTCACCCGCATAGGCGGTGAGGACGTTCTTGACCTGCGCCTCGGTCATCTGGCTGGTGAGGCCGGGGGGGACGAGGCCGTCGAGGCTGTCGAAGTCCGGGTCGTAGAGACGCGCATAGTCCTGGGGCGGGTCCCACGGTTCGTGCGGGTCGAAGCAGTCCACCCACATGTAGAAGGGCGCGTCGAGAGTGTAGGCCTCCAGCCAGGCGGCGGCCTTGCGCATGACCTGGCCGACGAAGGTGTCGGCGTCACTGGCCCAGTCCTTGCGGTTCATCAGGTGCTGGGTGAGCCAGTGACGGCCCCGGAGCTGGCCGCCGGGGGCGGAGCGCTGGAGCAGGTCGGCCACCTGCGCCTCGTCGCGCAGCATGAAGGGGTCGTCCTCCTCGCCGCGGATCCAGTGCCAGCAGTCGAAGCCCCGGTGGAAGTTCTTGCCCGGCTTCATCATGTGGTAGACATCGGTGACGAGGCAGGAGACGTAGCCCTGCTCGCGCAGCCACTCGGCGGCCGTCACGTCCTCATCAAAGACGCCGTGCCAGCCGTGCAGTTGCACCATGTCGCTCTTCTGGGGAACGTACCTGAAGGGGACGATGGGGCGACCGGTCTGCATGACGCGGCGGGCCGGGAGGGTGGGCAGGCCCTCGGCGTAGGCGTCCTCGAACACGACGCTCTCGGCGGCCAGGCGGTCCAGGTTCGGCGTCCGGATCCACGAGTTGCCGTAGGCCCCCAGGTAATCCCAGCGCAGGGTGTCGCTGACGACGAAGAGGAGGTTCATGGCCGGCTCCTATGACGAGGTATTCCCATCAGTCCGCCCCTGTCCGAGCAGCTCGTTCATCAGATCCACCTGGATGCTCTGGATCTCCGTCAGCCGCTCCCACTGGCGCGTCATGATGTGGTCAATCTTCTCATGCAGTTGCTTGATCTCCAGTTCGGCCTTGAGATTGACCTGGTAGTCGTGCTCGGCGCGCAGGCGGTCGCGAGCCTCCTGGCGGTTCTGGCTCATCATGATGACGGGCGCCTGGATGGCCGCCAGGCACGAGAGCACAAGATTGAGCAGGATGAAGGGGAAGGGATCGAACGGTCTGGCGAACAGCGCGATGGAGTTGAGGGCGATCCAGGCCACCAGCACGATGCCGAAGCCGATGATAAAGCCCCAGCTGCCGGCGGTGTCGGCCAGCCGGTCGGCGATGTGCTGCCCGAACGTCGTCTTCTCCTCGAACTCGGCGTTCGTGTCGGTCGAGATGAAGGCACGCGACTCGAGGGCGGCGACGACCTCCTGCTCCAGGGAGGACAGCTCGCCCTTCTCGCTCGCCAGCGACTCGGCGATGTACTCCGCACGGGCGGCATCAAGGCATTCGTGGCAAACGGGCTGCTCGGGCGTCCAGTCCGGGTGATGCTCACGGATCTGCGCGACGAGCGACGGTCGCACGAACGCGCCGTTGATCAACTCAGCGGCGGTGTGTTGCTTGTGACAGACCGGGCAATCCACCATCGGCGTCGCGTTGTCGGCCATGGCCTCTCTCTTCCCTCTCTATGCCACCCCCTGCGACGCCGGAGCGGCGTCGCCTACTGCTTGACCAGCCAGAAGCGGTCCACCCACACCGCCTTCATGTTGTCCGGGTTCTTGGGCGGTGCGGCCCACAGGTACACCTGGTCATGCAGCTTGGTGGTGCCGATCTTGTAGGTCTCGTACTTGTCGCTGGCGATGTCCTTGCACTCGCGGCCCAGATGCGCCAGCCCCGTCTTGTTCTTCACATCGTAGATACCCGCCGTGAAGCCCAGGCCGACGTCCCCCGCCTTCTCGCAGCGAACCGAGACATAGACATCGTACGTGGCCTCGGGGTCGAGGTCGGCTGTCGAGAGGAGCTGCTGGACGGCCCACTCGAAGTGGCTGCCCGGCATCCAGGCCGCGACCTTGTCGGAGGCGAGATCGTCGTGCTTGAGGGCCGAGCCTGTCCCCTCCTGCCACAGGTTGAAGCCACTATCCTGCAGGTCCACCCACTGGTCCTCTTTGAGGTTCTCACAGCCCGCCGGGGGCGGGGACTCGGCGCGATCCAGCTCGACCGTACGCAGCCCGAAGGCCTCCACCGGCCTGCCCTCGGAGAGCTTGGCGATGCTGCCGCCCTTGCACAGCTCCATGAAGGTCTGGTGGTTGCCCACGTAGTCGGCGGGGCCCGGCCAGGGGACCTTCTGCTTGCGGGCCAGGGCCTTGAACTCGAACCACCGGGTGCCCCAGACATAGCGCAGCGGCAAGCGGGCGACCTGCACGCGGTTGAGCAGCACCGGGTCGTCCTTCACGGCGGCCTCGGCGTCGTTGAAGAGCTTCTCGGCCTGCGACATCACCTCGAAGCTCAGGTAGGCCGAGGTGGGCGGCACCCAGATGGCCAGATAGGTCTTGGTCTTCTCCACGCTGTCGTGCAGGATGGTGAGGTACTGGCGGATCGGCGGGGCGGCCGGGCCAAAGTAGCCGTCCAGGAACTCGTCAATGAGCTTGCGGTCGTCCAGGCGCGGGTTCCACAGCAGCTTGGCCAGGACCCAGGCCTTCAGCTCGGCCATCTCGGCGCCGTACGACTGGTAGGCCCCCTGCTCGAACAGCCCCTTCACGCCGTTATCCACAAAGAAGCGCACATTCGGCCCCAGCACCCGCTGGTTGGGGAAGGGCATGATGTAGTGGCCGAAGTTGGTCGTGTAGTCCCAGATGTACAGCCGGTTGCAGATCTTGTTCCAGCCACGGATGTCGTCGGCGAAGGTCCGGTTGGTCTCGCCCGTCAGCGGCTCGGCGAAGTTGCACTCGATGCTGCACAGGCGAATGATGACATTCGGCAGCGGCTTGACGTGCAGCGGCGGCTTGCGGGTATACGAGTAGGCCAGGGTGTCAATGGCGACGTTCGGGTACTGCTTGGCGACTTCGGCCGCCACGGTGTTGACCAGGTGCAGCAGCGGCCCTGAGGGCGAGCCCTCATATTCCTCCAGCTTCTTGCACTCCGGGCACAGGCAGTGGAGGTCCACATCGTTCTGCGACACCGAGACGATGCCGGCGGTTGGGTTCTTGGCTATCCACGCCAGCACCCGCTCGGTGACGATGCGCTTGACGTCGGGGTTGGTGACACAGAGCTGGCAATAGGGATGCTCGGCAACGATGCGCTTGCCGTCGCGCTCGCTGTAGTACTCCGGGTGGTCCTTGGCGAACTCCCGGGGCGGCATCAACGGATCGAAGGTGTGCACGAAGGACGCGCCGGCATAGGTGAGCTTGCCGCCACGGGCGGCGTCCAGGCGGAAGTGGTGGCCGTTGCACTTGTTGCGCACGGCGAAGTCCCCGTCGAAGGCGTCGTACCAGAATGATTCCCGGTACTCCAGGGGCGGGATGTAGCGGACGTGCTGCTCGGGCACGGTCAGGTCGGGCTTGTGGGGGATGGTGCTGGCCTTCGACGACCACCAGTGGCAGCCGACCACATCCTCGAGGAAGGTGTAGACGGCGTAGAGGGTCCCACGCGGCTCGTCGCCGGCGAAGATGAGATTGAGCCCCGAGGTCTCGATGACGATGCCGTCGGGCCTAAGCTGATCGAGCTTGAGGCCGGGGGCCAGCATCTGCTGCACCTTGCCCCGTCCCACGCACAGCACCTTGCCGCGCGGCAGCTCGGCGGTCACGAGCACGCGGAACTCCGCCCCGGTGACTTGCTGCAGGAAGCTCGCCAGCTCGTTGGCGGCGTGCTGGGTCGGTGACTCCTGCGGCTTGCCCTCGGCATCCGGGGGCAGGACGGCCGAGGGATCAATCACGATGGTGTAGGTGGTCTTGCCGCCTGCGGCCAGGTACAGGTCCACGGCGTGCGCCGGGCATACCGCCAGCGCGGCAGTCAGCAGGAGGAACGCGGCGAGCGGGCGAATCATTGGCAACACACTCCCTTCAGGGATGCGGTAGAGATTCCACCACCTGAGCCGGGGTTCCTCCATGCGCACCCTGTTCTGTCTGCTCGCCATGTGCGCCCTGTCCGCCGCGCTGGCCCTGCAAGCCGACCTCGTCCGCGACGGCGCGGGCCGAGTGACGCAGGCCACGGTGGAGACGCAGGCTTACCGGCTCCTACTGGACGTGGGCAAGGGCGCGCGGGTCATGTCGCTGTTCGACAAGGCCGCGCAGGTGGAGCTGGTCCAGAAGGACGCCTCGGGCCTGGGGGGCCTGCTTGAGGACCGGCCCATCTTCAGCGACAGCCTGTACCTGTGTACCGCGACCCGAAACACGCCCCAGGAGCTGGTGTTACGCTGCACGGTCAGCAAGGACGGCGTCAGCCTCGTGAAGACCTTCACCTTTACCGAGGGGCGGCCCAGCTTCGGCGTGCGCTATGAGATCGAGAACGCCACGCAGCTTCCCTTCAAGCTGTGGGTGCGCAACTTCGCCAACCCCGGCGGCGGACCGCTGACGGAAGCCGACCACTTCTTCCTGCGCGACGGGGGCAAGCTGCTAGACCTCACCTTCCCCGACACGTACTACAAGTCCCTGGACGCGCCGTGGGCGGCATACCTGGACGCCCAGCAGCGCAGCGGCTTCTTCGTGCGGTGCGACTTCGACCTGCTCGACCAGTTCTACTGCTGGAGCCACAGCAAGGTGACGCCGACCTTCGAGTGGATCTACCGGCCGGTGCCCCCGGGGCAGAGGACAAGCACGAGCCTGGTGTTCGGGCTCATCACCGGCCTGGCCGGTGTCGGCAATGTGAGCGCCGACGGGCAGGCCTCGGCGGAGGCGGCAGCGGCCGCCGAACCGCGCCAGGAGCCGAAGCTCGTCGCCATCCCCGGCTGGAAGCCGCTGGAGGAGCTGTACCAGCCGACTGCCGAGGAGCGCGCGCGGGGCTTCATCGCCGTCGTCAGTGGCGTCCCGGCCCCGGCGCCGCGCCTGACCGAAGTCCAGATGGATGTGGGACTGCAGGAAGCCGAGGCGGCGCCGGTGGAGCTGTTCGGGCTGGCGGAGCAGGCGCAGGTGCGGGCAACTCTGGCGGGGCTGCCGGTGGGGGTGGAGGTCGAGGAGGGAGGATGGCTGAAGGCGAACGGCGGCCCACCCCCTACCCCCTCCCTGAAGGGAGGGGGGAACGGCAATGCCCCCGCCCTACAGCCCGGCGCCTCCCTCCAGCCTGGTGCCGCCGTACAGGTGGAGCGGGGGCGGAGCCGGCGGCTGTGGCTGAAGCTCGGACCGCAGAGCCTGCCGCCCGGCGTCACGCAGGGCACACTCACACTGACCACCGGGCAGGGCCAGCCGCTCGTGCTCCCGCTGCAGCTCACCGTCTGGAACGCGAAGCTCCCCGAGCAGCCCGTCATCGGCACGCAGTTCTACGCCTCGGTGCCGACGCTCTCCTCGTACACCCTCGACGACGCGGCCAAGCGCAAGTTCATCACCATCATGGACAACATGCAGGCGCTGCATTGCGACAATCTGGACTGGGGCGTGGGGCCGCATTCACCGGCCGCGCACCTGAAGACTGCGGGCACAGGGCAGTTGCTCAGCGACTGGGGCAAGCAGCACCCCAACACCGCCGCGGACAAGCTGCCTGACCTCGACTTCTCGTACTTCGATGTCTGGTTTGAGGAGCCCGTCAAGCGGCACATGACGCGGTTCGTGGCCCATGTGCCGTCGGGGAACGGCTGGCGCGAAGCGTCCCTGATCGGCGCGGCGCTGGGAACCAAGACCGACACGCCCGATGACGAGCAGGGGTGGGCCGTCATGGGATGGTACTACCGGCAACTGCGCGCCTACGCCGAGCGCAAGGGGTTCACCTCGTTCTGGGCCAAGCTGGATGACGAGATCCCCCAGGAGCACATCCCCCGGTGGCTGGAGGCGGCACGCAAGTACCGCGCGGCGGGCTTCCGGCCCTTCACGACCAACACGGGCAACATCGCCCGGTCCGAGAGCCTGCTGCGGGAGATGAACAGGGACAGCGACGCGTGGCAGGTGGCGCTGTGCCTGAGTCGGGACTTCATGGACCTGACCCGCAAAGGCGCGGTGTTCGTGACGCGGCGAGAGAGGATCAGCGCCAAGTGGGGGCGGTACGGCAACGGCGGCGCGGTGGACACATGGGCCACAAAGGTGTTCGGCCCCGAACGTCCGGCGGAGAAGGTGGACCAGGTGCAGGTGTTCGTGGGCGGCCAGGCCCTGACCATGCGCGGAGGGAGCGGCTGGGGCAACAAGGACCACGGGGTGGCCATGCAGTATGGCGACTACATCTACCTGTCCTGCCCCGACGGGGGCGACCCGAACGCGGCGAACATCGAGGTCAGCTACCGCCTGCGGACGCTGCAGGAGGGTGGCGAGCCGGCCGTCAAGCTCGAGCCGACCGACGAGGTGTGGTACTACGGCGGGGGAAGCTACAAGACACCCTACGAGGCCGCGCGAGCGTACCCGTGGCGGGTCGTGGCCTGGAACATGCGCGGCTACGGCTGGTGGACCTACCTGTGGTGGAACGGCGAGGACATCCTGGTCAAGTACCGGCCCGAGACGAACGACGTGCTGCTCTCGGCGGCGTGGGAGGGCCTGCGCGACGGGAACGAGGACGCGGCGTACTTCCGCCTGGCCGAAGAGAAGCTGGCGCAAGCGGGGCGGAAGGACGAACTGGCGCGGCTGCGGGGTGTCTTCGGGCGCGACGAGAGCGCGGTGCTGCGCCTGGGCGAAGTGAAGCGTGAGATCTACGCGTGGGATGACTTCATCGCTCCGACGTACGCGGCGTACAACACTGCCAAGCGCGAGGCACTGCGGGTGCTGGCGCAGTAGCGCGAGGGCGCGGACGTCCCGGACGCGCCAAAGGAGATGACAGCAATGGCAAAGTCCCTGTTCGCCCTGGCGCTGTTAGCGACGCCGTGCCTCCTGTATGCCGCACCTCCCGCCGCCCCCCTCACACCGGACGCCTCGACCGTGCTGCTCTGGCACTGCGACGAGGGTCAGGGTGAGCAGGTGGCCGATGCCTCCGGGCAGGGGCACGTCGGCAAGATCACGGGCGCGCAGTGGACGGAGGGGAAGTTCGGCCAGGCGCTCGTGTGGGGCGAGGGCAATGGCAACATGAACACCCCCGGCAACTTCCCGCCGCTGCAGGCCTTCACGCTGCAGGCCTGGGTGCGGCTGGACAAGATGCCCACCGGGCAGATTCCCTTCTGGACGGCGGACGTGTGCGGGCAACTGGGCGCCACCGGCATCACCATCCGTCCGCCGGGCCTGATGTACGTGGGCGTGCAGCTCGGTTCGCAGGCCAACCACCTGACGGGCCAGACCAAGATCCCCGTCGGGCAGTGGACGCACCTCGCGCTCGTGTATGACGGGGCGGCGCGCAAGATCGGCCTGTTCGTCAACGGGCAGGTGGACATCGAGCTGGATGTGCCGCCCGGGTCACCGGTGCAGGTCAACCAGCCGGGCAACCGCTTCTGGGTGCGCAGCTACGGCGGCGGCGATGAGAAGCTCGTGGGGGCCATTGACGAGATCAGCCTGTCCAGCCGCGCCGAGACCTTCGGGTACAAGTGGCGCAGCAATGTCTATGTCCACCTGCTACGTTACCAGTCGGCCTTCCTCGTGGGCAGTCCCGTGTCCGGGGGCGCTGACGGCACCATCACCGGATACGTTCTGCAGGTGAAAGACGCCGCTGGCAAAAGCCTTGTGGACAAGGTCCTGACTGCGGCCCAGGTGGCGGCCGGGGCGCTGGTGCCCGCGCCGGGGCTGGCGGCGGGCGAGGTCGTAGCGACCGTGACGGCGCTGCGGGCAGACAAGACGCGTGAGCAGCTGACGGAGCAGGCGTTCCATTTCACTCCGCCGGTCAGGGACGTCGTCAGCCTCACACCGGACAACATCTGCCTCGTGGGCGGCAAGCCGTTCTTCCCGCTCGGGGCCTACCACGTGCGGCAGTCTGACCTGCAGACGATCAGGGACGGCGGGATGAACATCGGCATCCCCTTCACGGCGACCTTCCCTCCGGGCTGGCAGCGCCCGAGCGACGGGGTCGGCTATATCGAGAAGTGCGGGGAGGTCGGGATCATGGGTGTGGCCATCGGCGGCCACAAGGACGCGCTCGCCCACTACCGCGGCCACCCCAACGTGCTCTTCTGGTACGTGGACGACGAGCCGGGTGGGGAGGGCCGCCAGCCGGCCGACACACTGAAGCGCTATGAGGACTGGGCCGCCGCCGACCCGACGCACCTGCAGTTCCTGCTGCACAACAAGCCCGCAGAGTTCATGCGCTACGCCCCGGCGTGCGATGTCTTCGCCTGCGACCCGTACCCCATTCGCCGTGACGCCACCGCCGACATGATGCACGTGGTCCGGTACACCGAAGGCGCCGTGGCGGCGGTGTTCGACCGCAAGCCGGTGTGGGTGGCGTTGCAGTGCTACACCGTGAAGGCGGTGTCGGAGGCCGGGAAGTCAGGCGATGGTGTGCCGCGCCTGCCGACGCCGGCGGAGCTGCGCTGCATGAGCTACCTCGCCCTCGCCGCCGGCGCGCGTGGGCTGCTGTACTATGCCTTCGATGACACCTACTACAACAACGGGCGGATTCGCGGCGTGAACATTGGCCAGGAGTACCCCGAGTTCTGGGCGCAGATGACGCAGGTGATGAAGGAGCTGGGCGGGCTGCAGCGGCTGTGGCTATCGCCCCACGCGGCGCTGCGGCCCGAGAACCTGACCCCGGAGGTCGTCGTGCAGCGCCAGCCCTTCGCCTGCGGCGGGAGGACCTACCTGCTGGTGGTGAACCCGAAGTATGAGGGGCGCGCTGTGCGGGTGAAGCTCCCGGGTGTGAAGCGGACGGGCCAGGTGAAGGATGGGCTGGGCGGCACGGCAGGGAAGATCGCGGGCGGCGAACTGACCGACACGCTGGAGGCGTTGCAGGCGAAGTGCTACGAGTTGTAGGCGCATGGGCAGGCGCGTCCTCGCGCCCGCGCGAGTGCGAGGACGCACCCGCCCACGCATCAGTGCAGCATGATACACTGGTGGTGGACCACGCGCGCCCCGGCGGCCTCGGCTGCGGCGATGGCCCCATCGTCCTCCGAGCCCGGCTGCATCCAGAAGTACCGCACCCCCAGGGCCAGCGCCTGGCGCACCGTCTCGCGCGTGACGGCGGGCGGAACGACCGTGACAACCACCTCGGGGGGCTCGGGGAGATCGGCGAGGCTGGCGACGCAGGGGTGGCCGTGGACCTCGGTGTGCCGGGGATTCACCGCGTAGGCCTCATAGCCCCGCGAGCGCAGGTTCTCGAAGACGATCCAGCCGTACTTCTCAGTGTTGGTGGATACGCCGACGACGGCGAAGCGGCGGCGAGACAGCAACTCCTCGATCATGGCCTCGTCCCCCGGCGAACGTAGATGACGCTGGTGCTGTCCGCATAGACTTGCTGCCAGTCGGCGCTGGCTGCTGCGGCGGCGACCAGCCCGGGCTGCTGCCGGCGGCTGAGCAGCAGTGTGTTCACCCCGTAGGCATCCAGCGTGCGCTGCCAGCCCGCGTCGCCGCGCGAGAGGGCATGGTAGGCATCCCACACTCGCGCGGGGTATAGCTCGATGCGCGGGTCGGCGAAGACGCGGACCTGCGGCGTCGCCGCCCAGATGAGATAGCTGCCGTCATCCGCGCTGTGGAAGACCTGTGGCGGCAGGTGGTGCTGAAGCAGGAAGCTCGTGGCAGCCACGGGCGTCTCCGCCGAGATGAGGCCGGCCTTCTGTGCGGGGAAGGGGAGCCGGTCCTTGAACCAGGGCAGACTGACGACCATCAGCGTCGCAAAGCAGAGCATGAGGACGGCGAGGACGACGCGTTCGCCGGGCGGCAGGGCGTCGTGCGCAGCACGACAGGGACCTCGCCGCTCCAGCACCCGCGGCAGCAGCTCCGCGATGATCGGCGCTACGACCAGGCCGAACCAGACGATGGCCCGGCCCGTGCGCCAGGCGAGCAGGCCGAAGGCAATCAGCATGAGCCAGTGGAACAGACCACTGCGCGCCCGGCCTGCCCACAGCAGGAGCACGAGCCCCAGCGGCGCCAGGACCCAGAAGGCGATCCCGTCCCGCGTCGCCAGCGAGGCCGGGGCCCACTCCTGTAGCTGCCGCACGGCCGGGTTGGCGGCCATCTCGCCCAGATAGGCGAAGATGCCCGCGCCCTGCGGGTTCAGCAGCATCGCCCCCGCCGACAGCACCAGCGCGACCGCCGGCGCCCACACCTCACGGCGCGAGCGCGGGCCGATGCGGCATCGCTCCCAGACCGTCTCCACCAGCCAGACCGCCAGCATCACGATCTGGAGCGCGAACGATCCGTGGCAATTGACCCACAGGAGCATGAGCGCCGGGAACGCCGCCAGCCGCCAGCGCGAGGTGCGAGCGCCGGTACGGAAGGCGTAGACCAGCCCGAGGGTCAGCGTGAAGAGCAGGAGGCTGAGGGCCTGGGGCCGGAGGTTCCAGTTCTCGAAACCCAGCGCCGCCGCCGCGACGAGGGCGGCCGTCGCCATGCGCGCGTTCCCCGCGAGCCGGAGACACACCAGGCACAGCAGCAGGTACGTGCCGGTGATGAGCAGCGCGTGGGCGAAGAGGCTCAGCGCCGGACCGCCGAGGGCATGGATGCGGTACAGCGCCACGTCGGCCAGCCAGTAGACGTTGTACGAGGGGTACGGTGCCCCCGGCATCGTGTACGAGAACGTGTCCACCTGCGGGATGCGGTGGGTCTGGACGATCTCCTGCCCGACCTTCAGGTGCCACCAGAAGTCCTGCGGGCGGATCGGGCATGTGGCGACGAAGGCGAACAGGCAGGCGAGGACGGCCAGCGGCCAGAGGGTGTCCGCCGTCAGCAGACGGGCGGGGCCTCTCGCCATCCCGTCATCCCGCCATCCCGCCGTCATATCCCCATGAACCCCTGGTGGAAGAGCACCGGCTCGTAGCCGCGTTCGGTGACCCAACGGATCGTCTGGTTCAGCCGCTCCCCGTGCTCGGGGATGTAGCGCGTGTAGAAGGGCCAGAAGTACTGTTCGTGGGTGAACAGGTCCATGATCTCGGCTTTGCGCGGGTTGTCGTACGACGGCTGCAGCGTCGGCTCGATCTGATCGAGCGGCGTGTTGTTGCAGACGATGTCGCAGACCGAGAAGACCAGGCCACTGGCGAAGTCCTTGATCGCCTCGTGGTGGAAGAGCCACTCGGAGCGGTCCTGGTCGAGCCAGTAGTTCACATCGTAGCCCCGGCTGGTGGGGTGGGAGAAGCCCGAGAGCACGCGGATGCCATCGTCGTACATCGCCTTCCAGGCTTCCGGCGGCACCATGCCCCAGTGGATGACCGTCGGCTGGGCCAGCGTCGCCTCGCCGGCGAGGCGGACGATCTGCTCCTCGACCATGTGCTTGTCGGCCAGCAGCGTCTCGGCCGAGGCGTACTGGTACGGCCGGTCGGGCAGGTTCGACTTGGCGTGGAAGGCCAGCACCAGCCAGTCGGCGTTGTCGGCGAACTCGCCCTGGTAGCGGTCAGGGAAGTCCACCAGGAAGAACGGGTTGTCCGGGTTGTCATCGGTCTGCGAGTAGATGTTGAGCGTGAACTTGGCGCCATACTCGCGGTGCAGGCCCCGCAGGATGTCCAGGTAGAAGCAGTCGAACAGCGAGGCATACTGCTGCTGGTAGACATCGCGCAGCCAGAAGCTGTTGTCATCAATCGAGAAGCGGTAGCGCGGGCGGGAGTTGCGGTCCCACACGATGCGGACCGTGTGCTGCTGATCCCCGAAGGTGCCGTGGTAGGCGGCGTTAATGTCCTGCTCGATCTCGGTGACGAGCACCTCGGCACAAAAGCGGCCATTGGCGACCCTGGCCGGCACGCCATTGACGGTGACGGCGCCATGGGGCGGGGCGCTGCCGGTAACGGTCAGGCGCAGGCCCTGGTCGTCCTGCGTGCCCCAGCGGCGGTTGACGACGGCGCCATGGATCGGGTCCTCGATGTGCAGCATGTTGGCTCATCCTCAGGTTCGTGATGGAGTAACGACGGGGGAGAGTTCGCCGGCCGGAAGCGTCATCCTGCCCGGCGGGTCATGAGGCCGCGAGGCGCTGCATCAGCGCCTCCCAGTCCGCGTCGTCAAAGTCGGCCGGCAGGTCAATCCGCCGGCCCTCAAAGAGCGACTGCTCGGCAGCGAACAGCGCCTCGAAGACCGGCTGCTCGATCTCCAGCCGCGTGCGGTGGGGCACACCCTCCTCGAGCAGGGCAACGACGGCGCGGGTCAGCTCGCGCTGGCCCAGGTTGTGGTTGTCCGGATCGGCTTCATGCCGCACGGGGTCGGCCATCCCGGCGGTCTGGTACCAGTAGCTGGCCAGTTGCATGACCGACAGCCGGCCCTGCGTGCCATGGAACTCCAGGTGGCAGTTGAACCCCCGCGCGTCGCCGGGGGTACCGACGGCAAGGGGGTCGCAGTCGAAGACCACGCGGACGTTACCGGGGAACCAGTACTCGGCCAGCAGGTGCTGGGGGGCGAGGTGGGTGCGCTGGTAGCCCTCATCGCTGCGGCCGTAGCCCATGGCCCAGACGGCTTCCGGCCGGGCCTCGTTCAGGAAGCACAGCAGCCAGTCCATCAGGTGGGGGCCCATGCCCATGAGGTTGCCCCGGGTGCTGCAGCGGACGAAGTACAGGTCGCCCAGGCGCTCGTGGATGATCGCGTGCAGCTCGCCGCTCGTGGCCTCGGGGAAGTAGCGCCGTTGGCTGTTGGTCAGGATGTGCAGACCGGTGCGCCGCTCGATGTCCGCCAGCGCCCGCAGGTCGCCCGGCCGTATGGCGATGGGCTTCTCGAGGATCACGGCCCGAACGCCCGCCGCCGCGGCCGCCTCGACCTCGGCCACACGCCGCGTCGGGTTGGTGACGATGTGCACAACCTCCGGCCGGGCCTCGGCCAGCGCGGTCGCGTAGTCCTGGTAGACGGCTGGGATGTCGAACTCCGTGGCGAAGGCCTGCCCGCGCTCGGGGTCCAGCTCGCAGCAGGCGACCAGTTCCATCCCCTCGACCTGCGGATAGACGCAGGCGTGCCAGTGGGCGCGGGCCCCGCAGCCCAGAATCATGGCTCGATGCATGTCATGCCTCGTGTGGTGGTGGGTGAGTGACAGGGCAGGCACATCAGCCGTGCCAGTGCTCTGTCGCGTGATCGGTCATGTCGGGCCAGCAGCACGGGCGGCCTCGCCCGCGCGCGATGGGAACGGGCAGGCGAGGCCGCCTGCCCTACTGGGCCCCGGGGCTGCCCCCCTCAGCACGCCCTACCGCGTCACGTCCGGGAAATCGTGCAGCACCGACTTGCCGGTGACCCAGAAGCTCTGCGAGGCCGGGGCGTTGGTCGCCCGGATGGCCTCCGCCTCGTCCACGAAGCTCTGTCGGTCGCGGCCGAACAGCACGTGCTGGGAGGTCTGTGTGGCGAGCGTCAACTGGCGCACATGGGCGAAGCCCGTCACATCCCACACCAGGTCCGGCGGGCGGGCGCCCATGTTCTTGTAGTACCACACGTGCGGGGTGCGCCAGGGCTCGCCCAGCGCGGCCGAAACGGGCTGGCCGCCCTGCCACGCTGCCTCCAGGCTCACGTCGTGGGTCGCCAGGTGGTCGCGATGGGTGTCCACCGAGCCCTGCGTGAAGATGGCGTCGGGGCGCTCGGCGCGGATGGCCGCCAGCACCCGCAGGAACGTCTCCTTGTCATTGGTCAGGCCCATGTCGGGGATACCGAAGCTGATCCGGCGCGTGCCCATGACCTCGTCGGCCGCGACAGCCTCCTGGCGGCGCAGCTCTACGATGCTGTCGCGCATGGAGGGGTCCGGATAGCCCTCGCAGCCGTCGGTCATCAGGGCGATGACGACATCCACCCCCAGCGAGGCCATCTTGGCCATGCTCGGGGCCATGACCAGTTCATCGTCAGGGTGAGCGGCAAAGACCATGACGCGGCGGTAGTTCATACAGGTCTCCGATGCGGGGGCTGCCCCCCCCTACCCGAACTTCATGCACGCCACACGGCCGGTGCCGTCCACGGTGAAGTGGTTGCGCACGCAACTGCAGCACACGCCCTTGCGCTCGCACGGGTCGTAGGTGCACTTGCAGAACTCCTTGTTGCGCGCCTGGTTGGTCGCGCACGTCTTGGCCGCCTGCAGCGCCAGGCCCATCGTGTCGGGGTTGCGCTTGGCCCCGCGCATGCAGGCGTTGGGCTTGCCCGCGGCGTAGTGGGCCTGCACGCACTCGCAGCAGATGCCGCGGTTGCCACAGTCAGTGTTCGTGCAGGGGCACATCTGCAGGTTCAGCTCGTAGTTCGCGCAATCGGCTGGCAGCGTCGGCATGGTTGTCTCCCTGGGCCTGAGTGTGAATATGAAGCAGTGAGAGTCCTGGCGTAGTGCGGGCTTTCAGTTGTGGTGCGGGCTTCCAGCCCGCCGAAGGTCGGGGCGTGGGGCCCTAGGCGGGCTGGAAGCCCGCACTACCCTCCCAAGGGGCTCCATCCCTCCATCCCTCCATCCCTCCATCCCCTCATCCCCTCATCCCCTCATCCCGCGCTCCCGGCCCGCCTACTTCTCCGGCACGGACACCTCGGCCTTCGTCATGGTGTCCACCTGGTAGACGCCGGGGCGCAGGCGCGTGACGAAGGTGGCGCAAGGGATGCGGCAGGTGTCGCCGGGGCCCATGTCCATGACCCAGAGCTGGTTGCGGCCGTCGCCGTTGGCGTCCTTGTAGAGGTCGGCCAGCTTCTGGCCCCCGGTGCGCAGCTTCAGCCTCGTGCCACTCACCGACTCGATCAGCAGCGCCTGCGACTTGTCCTCGTTGTAGAGCCAGCGGCCCTGCTGCTGGTCATTTTGGATCTTGCCGTAGCCCGACAGCGGGCCCACCGCCTCGACCGTGCCGGCAGCCTCATCCAGCGCCTTCACCGCGTCCATGCGCACGATCGGCAGGATGTCCCCGAAGCCGACGATGGTCCGGCCCTGTTCCACCCGCGCCGACTTGATCGTGTAGCTGCACCGCGCGAGGTCGTTGCCGAAGGTGATGACGCGGTCGAGGAAGGGCTGCATCTCAGGCAGCGCCACGTCGAGCGTCACTTCGTTGCGGGCGAAGTCCACACTGACGACCTTGCCCTGCGGACAGGGGGCGGCCTGGAGGGCGAACTTGCCGCAGGAGAGCTTGCCGCCATTGGCCAGCATCGCGCGCTTGACGCCCTCGGCATCCAGCGTGACGAGGGCGAATTCCGCCTGCGCCGCGAAGGGCGTCGGACCGCCGGACCACGCGGTCTCGGCCGAGCCGTCCAGGGCGCTGTGGACCAGGTCGGTCTCGCCCTCGCGCTGGACCATGACGCCGACCGACTCGGGCGGCGCGTCCTTGGCGGAGAGCAGCGCGACCTGCCGCACGGCGGCGGCACCCACGTGCGGCTCGACCACGGCCACGTACCTGGACACCATGCCGGACTCGGTCGGCTTGTTGCGCCCGACGAGGTACTTGATGGTGCGCGGGTTGCCCGGCTGGGCCTCCGGCTCACCGTCGCAGACGATGACTTCCTGCGTGCTGCCCTGCGGGACGTGCAGCGTGACGTTCAGGTCGTCTGCCGGATCGCGCCAGTTGGCGGTCCAGTCCGGTGTTGCCGGCATCTTCTCTCCGTCGTGGAACGTGACGCCGGCCGGCTTCATGCGCTGCACACTGAACAGGCCCTGGAAGCCGCTGCTGACGTTGAGGGTGGACGTCGGCTGCGCGGCGTCGAGGTTCCTGCTGATGACCAGACGGTTGAGCATGACGTAGTTCTGGCTGCTCGTCAGCACCTTGATCTTCAGTGAGTCAGCCACCTGCGGCAGCTCCACGATCTGGCCCATCCACGTATAGTCCTTGCGGTCCGTGGTGGTGATCTTCAAGGGGATCGTGGCGCCGCCCATGGTCAGCTCCAGGTCGCTCGTGGAGGGCTTGTGGTCCCAGAACTGCGCCAGCAGCTTGTACTTGCCGGGCGGCAGCGAGGGCAGCCTGGCGGTCAGTTCGCTGCCGATCTTGTAGGTCACCACGCCCTGCACGTGCGGCGTGAAGCCCTCCTTGCCCATCTCGCCGTAGGGACGAGTCCCTGTCACGACCCCGGTCGCGTCTGCCAGCGACACGGCCACATCCCCCTGGGCCGCTCGCTCCGGCGGGCGCTTGCCGTAGGGCACGTCCGGGCCGGCCAGCGTTCCCTGCTTCTGCGGCGCCGAGAGCGCGCCGCCCTGGATCGCGAACTCCGGGACGATCGGCCCGTGGAAGCACCAGTCGTGCTGGCTGCCGCCCCGCACGCGCCAGATGTCGAGCAGGTACGAGCGCTCGGGCGACAGGTCAATGAGCGCGCTGGTGCGGCGGTACAGTGAGACGCGGCCGGGGTAGGCATTGTCGGCCGAGGCGTCCACGAGTTGCACCTGCGGCGTGCCCAGGAGTGTGTTGAGCGCGCCGCGGTAGTACGTCAGTTGCGGCAGCTCGTCCACCATCACGCAGTAGTGCCGCACGGTATCGGCGCGGCGCCACTCGTAGAAGTCGGGTCGGGTGAAGGGTGTCGGGTAGCCGTCGTCGGGCAGGACCGCGTGGCCGAGCGCGAACATCTCGATGTTGAGTCGATCGGCGTGGCCGTGGCCGCCGGTGGCGTCGCCATAGTAGAGGCTCAGGCCGCGCCGGTTGTCACCGCTGCCGGCCTCCAGGAGGGCGCAGCCGTAGCCGCCCAGGTCGCGCGTCTTGAGCGCCGGGGTCGGGACGGCCTGGTCGGCGGCCTGCATGGCTTTGGCTTCATCGAAGTAGTCGTGGAACAGGTTGCGGGAGGTCGCGCCGATGTCCTTGAGGAGGCGGGCATACTTCGCCTCCCCGTAGTGCATGAAGGCCCGGCCCTGCAGCTCGGCCGACAGGGCCACGGGGCCGCCGCCCTTGGAGCCGCCGGAGTCGCCGATGGAGGGGCACCACTTGCCGGCCACGACGAGATTCGGCCCGATCTCGGCCATGTTGCGGAGTTTGGGGTTGGCCCAGATGTCCAGCCCCAGGCGCGGGAGCAGGTCGGCGACCTCATAGAAGTGGACGCCCCAGCCGGTCGAGTACCCCGGCGCGGATTCCGCCCCGATGCCCTCGCGCTGGAAGCCGTTCCACAGCAGGTCCTCCAGCCGCCCGCCCCCGCTCATCAGCCAGTCGGCCATCTCCTTGGTCGTCGGCCCGCGCGTGGCGTCCTGGTTGTCCAGCACGATGGCCAGGTTGGCCAGGGTGATCTGGTGCATGCCCATGTTGCCGGCCACATAGCCGCGCATCACGTCCCTGGCCATGATGAACAGCATGTCCTCGATCGTCTTGCGAGCGTCGTCCACACCGCGAGCCTTCAGGAAGGCGGCGAGTTCCGCGTCCCCGGCCAGGGCGGGGACGATGCCGTCGTAGGCCAGCGTGATCCGGCTGTCATCCCCGGTGCTCCAGATGTAGTCGGAGATGCGGCCGTTCACCCCGAACCGGCCCTCGTGGTAGCACTGCTCCGGGTAATTGAAGCGGTCGTACATGCTGCCGATCTTGGCGAGCATGAGGCCGCACTTGTGGGCATAGACGGGATCGCCGCTGACGAGGTACGCCTGGCTGAGGGCGTTCAGGGAGCCGAGGATGTCGCGGTTCCAGCGCTGCCAGAAGACATAGTAGGGGACGAAGAAGTAGCGCCGCCCGTCCCGCTTGTCCAGCCAGCCGAGGCCGTGGTCGGTCGGCTCGGGGCCCTCGTCGGGCTTGCCCTTGAGGCCTTCGGTGTTCCAGGGCTGGAAGTCGTTCTTGGGGAAGACGCCGTGGCAGACGGGGCACTCGACCTTGAAGGGCCGCTCGCGGCTCATCAGCCACGGGTAGTGCCCGGCCCGGCGGTTGACCTCATCACCGCAGACGGGGCAGTCGTGGGCGATGCAGACATTGATGGCACGGAGTTGCTCGGGCGGCGGGATGAAGTCCCACAGCTCCTGGTCGGACATCTGCCGGAGCCAATCGCAAGCCTTCACGACCCCGGCGGCCTGGTCCCGGGCCCACTGCTGGGTCTCCAGCTTCTGCTTCAAGCCGGCCATGAAGGCCTCGTCGTAGAACGTGCGGCGGTCCTTGGCCCACAGCGGCAGGGCCACGAGCAGAGCCAGACAGATCACGAGCAGGAGGCGTTCCATGGGCTCCTTCCCCAAAGGCAAGGCTGCGCGGCAGTTCGCCCTCCAAGGGATCGGCCCCTCCCCGGCGAAATGGGTGAGCCGTCGCCTGCAGATGCTTCCGGAGGTCCCATCCATGCCTCGCGCACTCCCGGTGGTGCTCGCCATGCTCTCGCTCGCCTCGACGCTGACGTATGCCGCCGACCCGGCGCCCCAGTTCCAGTCCGGTGACGTCGTCGCCCTGATCGGTGACAGCATCACCCATGGCCGCAAGTGGCACCGCTATGTGTACTCGTACTACCTCACGCGCTTCCCCGACCGCCAGGTGCGGTTCGTGAACGAGGGCATCGCCGGCGACTCGGCTGGTGGGGCGCTGCGGCGGCTGGACTGGGACATCCTGCCCAACCAGCCCAACGCCGCCGTCATCTTCCTGGGCATGAACGACGTGGGCCGGGGCTACTACAAGGTAAACGCCGACGAGCGCACGATCGCGGCCCGGCAGACGGCCCTGGACAACTACCGCAAGAACATGGACGAGCTGGCCGCGAAGCTGCAGGCCGGTGGCGTCAAGAAGCTGTGGTTCTTCACCCCCTCACCATACGACGACACGGCGCAACTGGAGTCCGAGAACTTCCCGGGTGTGAACGGGGCGTTAGCCCAGTGCGGCCGCTTCGGCGCCGAGTTGGCCGCCAAGTACGGCGGCGCGGTCATTGACCTCAACGGGCCGATGACGGCCCTGAACCTGGAGCACCAGAAGGCCGATCCGAAGTTCACAATCATCGGTCCGGACCGCGTGCACCCGGGCGATGTCGGCATGATGGTCATCGCCTACACCGTGCTGCGGGCTCAGGGCGCCCCGGCGCTGGTGTCCAAAGTGTCGGTGGACGGGCCCAAGGTGACGGCTGACAACGCCACGGTCACGAACCTGAAGCAGACGCCGGAGGGCGTGAGCTTCGACTGCCTGGCCAAGGCGCTGCCGTGGCCCATCGAGGCCTCGGCGCACGCGGCGCTGGCGTTGGTCCCGCTGGAGGCCGATCTGGACCAGGAGAAGCTGATGGCCACGCTACCGGCGGGGGAGTACCGGCTGCTGATCGAGGGGCAGGAAGTGGGTCGCTACGACGCCGCCGCTCTGGCGGCGGGGATCAACCTGGCCCGCAACGACAAGACGCCGCAGTACCAGCAGGCCTGGAAGCTCTGGCAGGCCAACGAGCAACGCTCCGCGCTGGAGGTGCGTATTCGCACGTACGCCCAGATACGCACGATCCTGGTGGCCGGCAAGGTGAACGAGGATGACGAGGCGGCGGTGGACGCCTGCTTTGCCAGCTTCCTCGAACGCGTCGGGGAGAGCATGAGGCCGTACTTCAGCGGCCAGATCAAGGTCTACAAAGCAACGCGCCCGGAGTTGGCCAGCATCCGGGCGCAGATAGACACCTTGCAGCAGTCCCTGTGGCAACTGAACCAGCCCCAGACGCTGCACTACGAGCTGGTCAGGGCGCAGTAGCGGCGGCCCTGGCCTCTTTGGCGGCCGCCTTCTTCATGGCCGCCCCACGCTTCTTCATCGCCGCGGCGCGCTTGAAGCTCTTGACGCCCTGCCGCAGTATCTCGCGCATGAGGGCCTGGTAGGGCACGTCGTGCTCCTCCGCGATGGCCTTCAGGTCGGCGCGCAACTCGTCATCCACGCGAATGGAGAGCATCCGCTTGCGGGGGCGGTTGGTAACGTGGAAGACGAAGTCGGCCTTCACCGTGAAGTACTCCGAGGGGTCGTGCGTGTCCCAGAATAGCAGCTCCTCTTCCTCGGACGCGAAGTTGGGCAGCACCTTTGGCTCCCGCGTGACCATATCCCTTCTCATCGTCAATTGCCTCTCATTCGGCGGTGCCTGGCCTTCGCTGCGGCCCCGGTGGGCTCGAAAGCCGTGAGGATACGCCCGACGCCCCGACCCTCATGGGCGACGATCACCCAGAGACGTCGTCCATCGTCAGTCTTGCCGGGAATACCATACCGCGGCTCCGGCGTCCAGTTGCGCGAGCCATCCGGCGCCGAGTGCACCGACATCCACACTTCCGTGCTATGTGCCGCCTCCAGCGCCTCCTCGACCGTCACATCGTGTTTCTCCAGCATGTGTCTGGCGGCGCCCGCGGAAATCCGGAACTCGACGACCCTCGGACTCATGTCTCGTCCCCCGTATGTGCAGTCTAGCCGCTGTGCTGCACAATGTCAATACACAAACGTCAATACGTAGATGTCAATACATACCGGCGCTACCGCTTCACCGCCACCGGCGCCCCGCCCTGGGCCGCCGACTCGTCTATCGCCAGGCACACCCGGGCCGTCTCGATGGCATGCGGCACGCTTGGGTCACCGTCGCGGCCCTCCTGGATACGGTCGAGGAAGTGCGCGATCTCAGCCGTGAAGGGGTGGTGGGACACCGCGCCGCTGTCGGGGGTAACGCACGGCAGGCTGACCCAGTCGCTTTGCGCCGGGAAGGCGCGCTTGCTCCAGAAGCGGTCCTGACGGCTCATGCCCTCGCTGCCGATCACCTCGATGTTGAACTGGTACGGTCCGGGCGCATCGAAGCAGACTGAGATGCGCCCCACCCCCCCACTGGCCAGCTTCAGCGCCGCCGAAATGGTCGTGTCGTAGTCGAAGCCCTCCAGGCGATGCGTCGCGTAGGCGCTCACGCTGACGATGTCGCCGGCGAGATGCCGGGCGAGGTCCACGGCATGGCTGCCGCCGGCCAGGACGGCGCTGCCGGTGAACTCGCGCCGGGCCAGCCAGCGGTCGGCGCTGATGATCTCGCCGACCCCGTGCCAGTAGTCGGTCTGCACGAAGAAGACCTCGCCATAGGCGCCCGCTTCCTGCAGGCGGGTGAGGTTCGCCACCAGGGGGTTCCAGCGCAGCACGAAGCTGCACAGGGTCGTGAGGCCCGACCCGCGCAGGGCCTGCTCCAGCTCGTCCAGCTCCGTGTGGTGGATGCCCGGGGGCTTCTCGAGCAGGATGTGTTTGCCCGCCCGGGCCGCGGCGACAGCCTCGGCGGCATGGCAGAAGTTGGGGGAGGTGATGGACAGGGCCTGCACGCGCGAGTCACTGAGCAGTGCCTCATAGTCGGGGTAGATCGTGCAATCCAGGCCCAGCTCGGCCACGAACCTCTCGGCGCTGGCGCGCGTGCGGCTGGTTACCCCGACGATCTCACACCGCGGATCGCGCAGATAGGCCCGCGCGTGCTCATAGGCCACCATCCCGCAGGAGTTGATGGCGACACCGATCTTGGCAGACATGCTGGTCACTCCTCTCTGAGAGCCGAAGGGTTCACTGCCCGGCGGGGTCTTCCCTCTGCAGGACAGCCCCCCTGCGCGCGGAATTGATCCCAGAGGGGGCCACCGCCCCCAACCGGCCAACCCACGAGAAGGAGCCATGCCATGCGCCTGGGCTGCCATGTCTATGTCTTCAGCGAGTACGGGTACGACCAAGCCGCACAACTCGACGAGGTTTGGGATATGGTGGCCGACTGCGGCTACCCGGCCATTGAGATCCACGCCCCCATGCTCGAGCGCCCCGATTGGTACGAGGCCATCATGGCGGCGCAGGAGCGCACGGGCCTGCAGATCATCGGCGGCTCGAACGGGGGCAACCTGACCGATGCGGCCGAGTGGGACGCCCTGCGGCGCAAGATGGACGAGTACACGCAGAAGCTGGCCCGGCTGGACTCGCCCAAGTGCGGGTTCACGGCCACCGGCGTGCGCGCCGCCGAACGGACCGATGCGCAGAGCGCGCAGGTCGTGCGGGCCTGGACGGAGCTGGCGCAGATGTGCCAGGCGCGCGGCGTGGAGCTCAACTACCACACCCACGGCGAGCCCATAGCGGACGTGCAGTTCGTCATCGACCATGTGCCGGCCGACCTGCTGCCGCTGGGGCCGGACCTGGACTGGCTCCGCTTCGGCGGGATTGACCCGGAGGCGTTCCTGCGGGCCCACGCCGACCGGCTGGTGATGCTGCACATCCGCGATTACCACCTGGGCGGCAGCCGCACCTTCGCCCTGGGCGAGGGGGATGCGAACTACCCGCACCTGAAGACCGTGCTGGAGCAGATCGGCTTCGGCGGCGACTTCGTGGTGGAGCTGGCCACGCCCCCGGGAGTGCCGCGCGACCGCGACCTGCGCGAGATCCTGCGCACCTCGCGCGAGCACGTGCGGGCGACAGTCGGGCTGTAGCTGCCTGCCCCGCAGGTCCGCTGTGAAACAAACACAATTGTTTAGGTGTCAAAGGTCTCCACGGGGGGGGAGGCGAATGTACATAGCAGTTGTGCCGCCCGCACCGGGCAGCGCCCCGTAGCAGCCATCGTGATCGGGCGCCGGGCCCGGGCCCTCAACCCCACAGGTGAGCGTACATGACACGAAAGCGCATCCTGGCCGCAATCATCCTCGTCGCCGTCATCGGGGGCGGGATATGGTTCTGGCGCAAGTCAGCGGCTGCCAAGGCGGAGGCCGAGGAGCCGGAAACCGAGACCGCCACGGTCGAGCGCAAGGACCTGGCGGTCACCGTCTCGGCCAGCGGCGTACTTGAGCCGCTGACGACGGTGGAGGTCAAGTCGCGCTCCGGCGGCGAGATCAAGCGGCTCTTTGTCGAGGCCGGGGACGTCGTCCGCGCCCAGCAGTTGCTGGCGCAGATTGACCCGACGCAGATTCAGAGCAAGGTAGACCAGGCGGCGGCCACGGTCGCGTCCGGCCGGGCGAAGGCCACCCAGGCGAAGCTGGACGCGGCCCTGCAGGTGACGAAGACCTCGACGGACATCACCAAGTCCGTGGCGGCCGTCGAGGCTGCCCGGGCCAGCGTGGCGGAGGTCGCCGAACAACTGCGCCAGGACCGACAGACCACGCAGCAGGCCGTCCAGCAGGCCGAGGCCAGCCTGCAGGCGGCCCGCGCGCGCTATGCCCAGGCCCAGGCCGAAGCCGAAGCCGAGCCCGAGTTGCAGAGCGCCCAGGTGGCCAGCGCCAAGGCCGCGCTGGAAGCCGCGCGGCAAAACCTGGCGAAGGTGAAGGCCGGCCCGCGCGCCCAGGAGATTGCGCAGGGGCAGGCCGCGCTGCGCAACGCCGAGGCCGCCGTGCGCAACGCCGAGGCCACGCTCAAGCGCCAGCGCGCGCTGCTGGAGAAGGGGTTCGTGTCGCGCCAGGCCACCGACGACGCGCAGAAGGCCTACGACCAGGCGGTCGCGCAGCGGGACTCGGCCGATGAAGCGCTCAAGCTGCTCCAGGCCGGCAACCGCCCCGAGGAAATCGCCCAGGCCGAGGCCGAGGCGGCGCGGGCTGAGGCCTCCCTGCGGACCGCCAACGCGAACACGGTGCAGGTGCAGCTCAAGCAGGGGGACGTGGAGGCCACGCGACAGGCCATGCACGAGGCGGCCGCCGCCCTGGAGACGGCCAAGGCGCAGCGCAACAACGTGCAAGTGCGGCAGAAGCAACTGGAGGCGGCACAGGCCTCGGTACGCCAGGCGGAGGCGGCCCTGGCGGCCGCCCGCGCCAACCGCCTGCAGGATGCCGCCAGCCGCCAGTCCGTGCGGGCCTCCCTTGCCGACCTGCGCAAGCAGACGCTCCAGCTCAGCGAGGCCGCGACTGACCTGAGCTACACCAACGTCTACGCCCCGCGCAGTGGCGTCATCATGCAGAAGTTCGTCGAAGAGGGCAGCGTCGTCCCGGCCGGCACAGCGGCCCTGAAAGAGGGCACCGGCATCGTCTCCATCGCCGACATCAGCCAGATGTTCGTGCTCGCCGAGGTGGATGAGGCCGACATGGCGGGCGTCAAGGTCGGTCAGTCAGCGGACGTGACCGCCTCGGTGCTGCCCGACCGCAAGCTCCCTGCCCATGTCGTCAAGATCTTCCCGATGGGGCAGGAAGACCAGAACGTCGTGCGGTTCCAGGTGCGGGTGCAGATTGACGACCCGCCGGCCGAGCTGCGGCCGGGAATGACCGCCGATGTGACGGTGCACGTCGCCGAGCGCAAGCAGGTCCTCGTCGTGCCGGATACGGCGATTACGCGGTCGAAGGGCAAGGCGAGCGTGGACGTCATGGGCGCCAATGGGCAGACCGAGACGCGCGAAGTCCAGGTCGGGTTGAGCAACTGGGAGGACACGGAGATCGTGTCCGGTCTGCAGGAAGGCGAGACGGTGGTCATCCCGCCGCCGCCGGGGACCGAGTTCCCGTGGATGTCAGGCGCGAAGGGCGCCAAGGGCGCCAAGGGCAGCAAGGACCAGCAGAACCAGCGCACCAAGGGCCGCATGATGATGCAGTTCCGGAATCGAGGCCGCTAGTGGCGGAACCGCTGATCAATGTCTCTGCGCTGGTGAAGACCTATGGCATCGGCGACGCCACCGTGCACGCCCTGGCGGGGGTGGACTTGCACATCGCCGCCGGGGATTTCGTGGCCGTCATGGGCCCCTCGGGCTCGGGCAAGACCACCTTCATGAACATCATCGGCTGCCTGGACCGCCCGACCAGCGGCTCATACCGCCTGAAGGACGAGACGGTAGAGACGCTGTCGGATGACCGTCTGGCCCAGATCCGCAACCGCCACATCGGCTTTGTCTTCCAGAACTTCAACCTCCTGCCCAGCGAAACGGCTCTGCAGAACGTGGAGTTGCCGCTGCTGTACGCCGGGGCGAGTGACCGGCTGGGGCCGGCGCACGAGGCCCTGGACCGCGTCGGCCTCGCCGACCGGGCCCATCATCGGCCCACCGAATTGTCCGGCGGGCAGCAGCAGCGGGTGGCGATTGCGCGGGCCCTGGTCCTCAAACCCGCGCTCATTCTCGCCGACGAGCCGACCGGCGCCCTGGACTCCCACACCGGCAGCGAGATCATGGACCTGTTCTGCGAGCTCAATGCGCAGGGCATCACCCTCATCACGGTCACACACGACTCACGCGTGGCGGCCCGGGCCCGGCGCCTGGTGGAGTTCCTGGACGGCCGGGTGGTCAGTGACAGCGCCGTGTCCAACGGGAACGGAGGAGGGGGAGGCGAGGCATGAACATCACCGAGGCGATCCGCGTCGCGCTGCGCGGGCTGATCGGCAACAAGCTGCGATCCTTCCTGACGATGCTGGGCATCATCATCGGCGTGGCCGCCGTCATCATCGTGGTCGCCATTGGGCAGGGCCTGAAGAAGGAGACGCTCCAACGCATCGAGCGGATGGGCACCAACCTGCTGATGGTCAACCCCGGGCCCTCACGGCGCAGTGGGGTGAGCAGTGAGATCACGGTCATCAACCTCGAGGAGGAGGACGCCAAGGAGATTCAGGCCAAGGTGAAGGGCATCCGGGGTGTGTCGCCGGAGGTGCAGGGCCGCGTGCAGGCCAAGTACCGCAGCCGCAACACCAACACGCGCCTGATCGGCAGCACCACCCCTTACCCCGAGGTCCGCAACTGGAAGGTCGCGGAGGGGCGGTTCTTCACCGACACGGAGATCCGCGGGCGCGCCCGGGTGTGCGTCCTGGGCAAGGAAGTCGTGGACGAGCTATTCTACGGCCGGCCCTGCATCGGCGAAGTCGTGCGCCTCAAGGGTCTGCCCTTTGAGGTGATCGGCACGGCGGCCGAGGTGGGCGGGTCCTGGGGCAATCCTGACAACCAGGTGCTCGCGCCGCTGACGACGGTGGAGCAGCGCGTCCTGGGCCTGGATCATCTCACCGGCATCGGCGTCTCGGCGGTCAGCACGGACGCGGTGGACAAGGTGGAGCGCGGCATCGAGGTGCTGCTGCGCCGCCGCCACAAGCTGCGCACCGGCCAGCCCAACGACTTCAACATCATGAAGCAGTCCATGTTCATCCAGGACATGGCCGAGGCCGGCGAGACCATGACCAAGCTGCTGGGCAGCATCGCCCTGGTATCGCTGCTGGTCGGCGGTGTGGGCATCATGAACATCATGCTGGTGTCGGTCACGGAGCGCACGCGCGAGATCGGCGTCCGCAAGGCCGTGGGCGCCCGCAAGAAGGACATCCTGGCCCAGTTCCTGATCGAGTCGCTGGTGCTCAGCGTCATCGGCGGCCTGATCGGGGTGATCGTCGGGGTGGGGGTGTCGGTGCTGCTGGGCCGCAGCGGCGCGGGCTGGTCCACGATCATCTCCCCCTTCTCCATCGTCGAGGCTTTCCTCTTCGCCGGCGTGGTCGGCATCTTCTTCGGTCTGTGGCCCGCCAAGAAGGCCGCGGACATGGACCCAATCGTGGCACTGCGCTACGAGTGACGGCCCCAGCTCCTAGACCACAGGCCAGGGCGTGACTCCTGGTTGCCGGCTGGTGGCCTGGGGCGGAGAGGTCTGGCGGGGCGGGGGTCGTGGCGTCCGCAGGACGCTCGGCGGTGCACAACACCGCCCCTCAGCCCGGCGTTTCAACGCCGGGAAGGAGCGCCCCCCTCTTGCTCAGAAATGCCTTCCGTCCGCAGGCCCGGCGCGGGCACAGACGTTCGCCGGGCGTTCCGCCGACCGTCCTGCGGACGGAACGGAACGACCAACCTGAAGGGGGGAAAGACGCACACCGGCCCGGACGCTGAAGGTTGTGTTCAGAAAGTCGCCGGCGGGACTCCTCAGACGCTGTCATCTGTGCTAGACTTGGGCATCACGGCAGCACAGGACACAGGATGCGCGGCACAGTGAAGCCGGTACAGCAACCGTTGTGGGCCACGCCCGTGCCCGATACCTCGCGGCATCGCC
>JAJFUB010000066.1 GCA_021372615.1 bacterium
TCGCGGTCGGTGACCGCTCCCACAACGGATTGCAGGTTGGGGCGTGGGTGGCGTGGGAGCGGTCACCGACCGCGACACCGTCTCCTGCCAGTTCGCCATCTACATCATGTCGGTCGGGTCCATGTCTATGCTCATCGCCACCTCGCGCTTGAGCGAGACACGTCCGAGCAACTCGCGCACCAGGTCGGGCAGCGGCTGCTCCCGCGACTTGAGCAGGATACCCCATCTGTAGCGACCGCGCAACTTCTGCAGCGGCGCCCGGGCAGGGCCGACAAGGCACAGCGGGCCATGCTTGTCGGCCATACCCATGTCCAGGAGCGTCTGCTTGACCTCGCCAGCCTGCGCGCGACACACCTCGTCATCCTCGGCGGCGAAGACCAGCCGCGTCAGGCGCACAAAGGGCGGAAAGCCCGGCCGCTCGCGGGCTGCCAGCTCCCGCTGGTAGAAGCCCTGGTAGTCATGGCGGCTGGCCGTGACGACGGCGTGATGGTCGGGGTTGTAGGTCTGCACGAGCACTTCGCCGGGCTTATCGGCGCGTCCCGCGCGCCCGGCCACCTGCGTGAGCACCTGGAAGGTGTGCTCCGCCGCCCGGAAATCGGGCCGGTGCAGCCCCGTGTCGGCGTTCAGCACCCCGACGAGGGTCACGCCCGGGAAGTCATGGCCCTTCGCGATCATCTGCGTCCCTACCAGCACATTGGCCTTGCCGGCGGCGAAGTCGCCCAAAATGCGGCCGTAGGCGCCCTTGTGGGCGATGGTGTCGCGATCCATGCGCGCCACAGCGGCCTCGGGGAAGGTGCGGATCACCTGGTCGGCCACCTTCTCGGTGCCCAGACCGTGGAAGCCGATGTCCTTGCTTCCGCACTCGGGGCACTCCTCGGGCACGTGCCGGGCGTAGTCGCAATGGTGGCAGGTGCAGGAGTGCCCGTGGTAGTGGAACGTAAGCGAGATCTCGCAGTCGGGGCACCGCAGCACATAGCCGCAGTCGCGACAGATGATGAAGGTGGAGAAGCCCCGCCGGTTGAGAAAGAGCATCACTTGCTCGCCGACCCGCAGGCGGTCGGCGATGGCGTCCAGCAGGCGCTGGCTGAAGGTCTGGCCCGTGCCCACCAGCGTCTCGGACCGCAGGTCCAGGACGCGGATGTCAGGCATGGGCCGGTCGTCAATGCGACGGGGTAGCTCCATCAGGCGCAGAGCGTCAGGGGTGCACTGGACCACACCCGTGTCCGCCGTAGGGCGGGCGGCCTCGCCCGCCCGGGCAGGCGAGGCCGCCTGCCCTACCGACCCCAAGGCGCGCTGTTGGGCTTCCCAGTACAGCTCCACCGTTGGCGTGGCGCTGCCCAACAGCAACACCGCTTCCTCCAGGCGCGCCCGCTGCCGGGCGGCCGCGACGCCGTGGTAGCGCGGCGGCTGCTCCTGCTTGTACGCGTTCTCGTGGGCCTCGTCTACGACGATGACGCCCACATCCCTGAGCGGGGCGAAGAGCGCCGAGCGCGCCCCGATGACAATTCGGGCCTCCCCCCGCTGGGCGCGGTACCACTCGTCGAACCGCTCGCCCTGGCCCAGGGCGCTGTGCAGCAGCGCCAGTTGCCGCCCGAAGCGGGCCCGGAAGCGCCCGACCATCTGCGGTGTCAGGGCGATCTCCGGCACAGCGACGATGGCCGTACGGCCCTGCCGGAGGGCCAGGTCCACGCAGTGCAGGTACACTTCCGTCTTCCCGCTGCCGGTGACGCCGTGGACGAGCAGTTCCCGGTGTTGCCGGGCCTCCACGCCCTCCCGCGCCGCCTCATACACGCGCCGCTGCGCCTCGTTGAGCCGCAGGAACTCGGCGCCCGCGTCCTGCCAGTCGTGCCTCTCCGGCTCGCGGTCCAGCGCTTCGAGGCTGACGGTCACATAACCCTTCTGCACCAGGCCCTGCACGGCCGGGCGGGAGAACTCGGCCACGGCGGCCGTCCCGTCGCCGGCGGCCAGCAGCGCCGCGATGACCTCAGCCTGCCGCGGGGCTCGCCCCTGCAGCTCCTCCAGCAGCTCCTCCCAGTCGCGGTCGTCCTCGACCAGCGTGACGACCTGCCGCTCCAGCGGCTGCACCGCCGGTCGCTGCAGCTCGCGCCGCACTTCGAGGAACCCGCGCTCCTGCAGGGACGACAGAGCGCTGTCCAACGAGGTCTGCGTGGTCTTCGGGTCCAGGCGGCGCAGCCCGACCAGGAGCCTGTCGGCGTCGCACTCCGGCCCCAGCTCCTGGGCCAACTGCAGGACATCGCGCTGGCGAGGGGCGCGCTGCAGCTCCTGCGGCGCCCCGGGGTGCCGGCCGCGTTCGGTCAGCGCCACGACCTTCGTGGGCTTGCGGCTGCCGCCCGGGGGCAACAGCACCCGCAGGGCATCCGCCAGCGAGCAGACGTACTCATCCGCCAGCCACTCGGCCAACGCCATCAGCCGTTCGTCGAAGATCGGCTCATCGAGCAGCAGGCCGTAGACCTTCTTGACCTGGTAGTCGCCGGCAGTGTGCGTGAAGCCGGTAACGAAGCCCGGGAGGGACTGCTTGCCGAAGGGCACCAGCACATAGCTGCCCACGCGCAGACGGTCGCGCAGCGCGTCGGGGATCGCATACGTGAACGCCCGGTCCAGCGAGCGGGCCGGGCGGTCTATGAGGACTTGGGCGTACATAGGTGTTGGAGGGGCCGGCTATCAGGCGGCCCGCCGTTCCGAACGGCTGGCACTACTCACCATCGAGAGCAACGTGCGAAAGTGACGGCGGGCCGGCTGATAGCCGGCCCCTCCGCACTGCACCTTCGCTAGAGTCCAGCCGCGTCCTTCAGCTTCTCCACCATGTCCAGCTTCTCCCAGGTGAAGCCGGGCTCGTTGCGGCCGAAGTGGCCGTAGCTGGCGGTGCGGCGGTAGATCGGCTTGCGCAGGTCCAGCGTCTCGATCATGCCGTCGGGCGACAGGTCGAACGTGTCGATGACGATTTCGGAGATGCGGCTTTCCGCAATCTTCTCGGTGCCGAAGCAGAACACTGCACACGAGAACGGGCAGGGATCGCCGATGGCGTAGGAGATCTGCAGCTCGCAGCGGTCGGCCAGGCCAGCCGCCACGACGTTCTTGGCGATGTAGCGGGCCATGTACGCGCCGGAGCGGTCCACCTTCGTCGGGTCCTTGCCCGAGAACGCGCCGCCACCGTGGCGGGCGCCGCCGCCATACGTGTCCACGATGATCTTCCGACCGGTTACGCCGCTGTCCGCCGCCGGGCCGCCCAGGATGAACTGGCCGGTGCGGTTGACCATGATGTCCATGTCGCCGTGGCGCAGGGCCTGGGGGATGACCGGGTCTATGACGTACTCGGTCAGCTCGGACTCGAGCTGCGCGTGCGAGATGCCGGCGGCATGCTGGGCCGCCAGCAGGATCTTGCTCACACGCACCGGCTTGTCATCCTCGTACTCCACGGTCACCTGGGTCTTGCCGTCGGGGCGGAGGTACTCCAGCTCGTCGTCGTGCCGCACGTCGGCGAGCCGCCGCGCCAGCTTGTGCGCCAGCATGATCGGCAGCGGCATGTACTCCTTGGGCGGGTTCTCTACGCCCGGCGCAATCTCGGTCTCGGTGCAGGCGTAGCCGAACATCATGCCCTGATCGCCGGCGCCGGTGCGGTGGCACTCGTCTTCCAGGCCGTCCACGCCCTGCGCGATGTCGCCCGACTGGCCGTGAATGGCGGCCAGGACCCCGACGTTGTCCGCATCGAACCCGAACTTGGCGCGGGTGTAGCCAATGTCACGGATGGTCTGGCGCACGATCTCATCAATCGGCACGTAGCATTCGGTGCGCACTTCGCCCGCGACCACGCAGGTACCGGTGGTGACGAGGGTCTCCACGGCCACGCGCGCCTTGCGCAGATTGCCGTGGTACTGCTCGTCCTCCTCGTGCTCCATGATGTAGTCGAGGATGGTGTCCGATACCTGGTCGCAGACCTTGTCGGGATGGCCTTCAGTGACGGACTCGGAAGTGAGGCGGTATTCCTTGGGCATGAGGCTCTCCTCAGTTCAGGAAATCAGGGGTGCTATCTCGTCGAGTATCGCCGCAGCTACGGCGTGTTTGCTCATCAGCGGCAGCGCGGACTCGCTGCCGTCGCGCCGCAGGATCGTGACGCGGTTCGTGTCCACGCCGAAGCCGCTGCCGGCCTCGGCCACATCGTTGACCACCAGCACGTCCAGGTTCTTGCGCGCGAGCTTGGGTCGAGCCTGGGCCACCGCATCGCCGGTCTCAGCGGCAAACCCCACCAGTACCGACGGACGGGCCTGCTCGCCCACCGCCAGCAGGATGTCGTCGGTCTGCTCCAGGTCCAGGACCAGCTTCTCGCCCTTCTTGATCTTCCGGTCATGCACCTGCGCCGGGCGGTAGTCGGCCGGCGCGGCGGCGCTGACGAACGCCGAAGCGTTCGGCATGGCGGCCAGCACGGCCTGCTTCATCTCGGCATTGGTCGTGACCGGGCGCACGTCCACACCCGGCGGCGCCGGAAGCTCGGTCGGCCCGGAGATCAGGATGACCTCCGCGCCGCGCCGCTCGGCTTCGGCGGCAAGGGCATAGCCCATCCGGCCGGTGGAGCGGTTCGACACGAAGCGGACGGGATCGAGCGGCTCCCGCGTAGGGCCGGCGCTGACCACGATCGTCTTGCCCTGCAGGTCATAACGCGGCAGCGCGCCCTGGAGTGCCCGCTCGACGGCCGCCAGCAGGAAATCGGTGCCCGCCAGCCGCCCCTCGCCTTCCGCTCCCGAAGCCAGCCTCCCGGCCTCGGGCATGACAAACCCGTACCCCAACTCCCTCAGCATCGCGACATTGCGCTGCACGATGGGGTTCTGCCACATGTGCACATTCATGGCCGGCGCCAGGACCACCGGGCAGGTGAGAGCCATGACGGTGGTGCTCAGCAGATCGTCGGCGAGGCCGTGGGCGATCTTGCCGATGATGTCGGCCGTGGCCGGCGCGATCAGCAGCACCTCGGCGAAGTCCTGCATGTGGACATGCTGCAGCTCATCCCGCAGCGTCCCGCCGAACATCTCCAGGCCCACTTCGTTGCCGCTGAGCGTGGCGAAGCTGGTGGGGGTGACGAACCAGGTGGCGGCCTCCGTCATGATGACGCGCACCTGCGCGCCGCGCTTGCGCAGAGCCGTGACGAGGCCGGCGACCTTGAAGGCCGCGATGCCGCCGGTGACGCCGAGCGCGATGCGGCGGTCGTGCAGGATGTCAGTCTCGTGGGCGTTCATCATGGTAGCGGCGCGATTCATCGCGCCAGTGTCCGTGTCCGACGCCGCCGCGGGTGCGACCAGCCGCGCCCCTACTGCCCTGCCTCCCGCAGCAGCCCGTCCACAAAGGGCTTCCAGTCCAGCCGGTTCAGTTGCGCCCGTTCCGCCATCAGAACGGCTTCCAGCTCATCGGTGGCGACGGCCACGTCATCGTTGATGATCAGGTACTCAAACAGCTCCACATGCGCCAGCTCGTGTATGGCGCTGGCCAGGCGCTTGCGGGTTGCCTCTCTGTCTTCGGTCGAGCGCCCGTCCAGTCGGTCGCTCAGCGCCTCCCATCGCGGGGGAGCGATGAACACCAGCGTGGCGCGGTCACCCATGAGCTGGCGGACGCTGCGCGCGCCCTGGTAGTCAATCTCCAAGATGATGTCGCGGCCCTCAGCCAGGGCCTCCTCGACCGGCTCGCGCGGTGTGCCGTAGAAGAGATCCTGGTGGACGACGGCCCACTCCAGCAGGTGCCCCGAGTCGCGCAGGTGAGCGAATTCGTCGGTGCCGATGAAGAAGTAGTCGCGCTTGTCCACTTCGCCCGGGCGAGGCTGGCGGGTGGTGCACGATATGGAGCGGCGCACGTCCGGGTGCCGCCTCATGATCTCACTGATAATGGTGCCTTTGCCCACACCCGAGGGGCCGGACACGACCAGCAGCACGCCCTGTCTGTTCAACCAGATCGCTCGCTTCACAGCAGAATGACAGCGCCGGAAAGTGTAGCACACGGGCGAGTCAATGGCAATTGATCGCCCCGAGCGGCTCAGATCACCTTCAGCAGCATCAGGATGCCCATGACGATGAAGATCGCGCCGGCGATGCGGCCGATGAGTTCGCGGGGCAGGTACATCCCGCACACCTGCCCGATGCAAGTGCCCAGGGCGGAGACGACGATGAGGGCGAGGCTGGCCCCCAGGAGGACCATCCAGGGCTTCTGGAACTTCGCGGCCTGAGTCATGACCGCAATCTGAGTCTTGTCGCCGAGTTCGGCCACAAGCAACATGCCAAAGGTGGTGATGAAAGCCTGCCAGTTCATGTGCGCACTCCAGACGTGAGTGGGAGCCGGCTGGCCCTCAGCCGGCTCCCCGATGGTTGAGGATATTCTACACCGTCTCCAGCGGCATGTCACGTTGGCCCGTGTCGCCGGCGAGCTGGGCCTGCACGGCCACCGCCTCGGCCGCCAGGCACTCCTCGGTGCTCATCCAGCGCTGCCGCCCGCTGTGCAGGGACTCCACGAAGTCCTCGAAAGGATCGTTGGTGGGGGGCTGGTTGCACGGCGTGATCTCCTGGACGCCCTCGCCGGCGCGGGTCCAGATGAACTGGTGCCCGTCGTGGGCGATGCTGCCCTCCGTGCCCCACAGGAAGAACCGCCAGTGCTCCGGCCCGCCCTCGGCCGCCATGTACGAGCAGTCGCCCAAGTACTTGGCGTTGTTGCTGAATTCCAGGGCCATCTGCGCCGCGTCCTGCATGTTGTTCGGGGCCCGGCGGTTCCAGGCGTCGGCGAAGATGACCTTGGTGAATTCCAGCCCGGTCGCCCAGCGCACCAGGTCAAAGCCGTGGATCATCAGGTCGTTGATGGTGCCGCCATGCTTGCCCGGCTCGAAGTACCACATCGGCCGGCTGCCGTAGGCCAGCCCGTGCAGGCCCGTGACCATGCACGAGGACAGCTCGCCGATTCCGCCCTGCTGCACGATCCCGGCCAGCGTGGCGTACTCACCGCCGTAGCGCATGGTCAGGTCAATGCCGACCTGCAGGTGCTTCTCCCGCGCCAGCTTCGCGATCGTCTTCAGCTCCTCCAGCTTCGTGCACAGCGGCTTGTCGGTCACGACATGCTTGCCGGCTTCGAGGGCCTTGATGACATGCCCGCCGCGGTTGGCGTAGTAGTCGGCGCAGGCCAGGACATCGAAGTCCACATCGGCGATGACCTGGTCGAGGCTCTCATGGGTGAGTGTGACCCCGAGTGCGGGAATGCTGCTGCCATGCGCCTCCGGCCCGCCCTCATCCACGCAGGCGACAATGTCCACATAGTCCAGGCGCTCGGCAGCCTTGTACATGGCCTGCACATGCCCGTGACGGAACCCGACGAACGCGACCTTGATGCTCATGCTTATCCTCCGGCATGCCCCATAGTAGTCTGTAGGAGCGGTCACCGACCGCGACCGGAGGAGCAATTCCCCGCGGGGCGGCGTTATCCTGCCGCGGGTCGCGGTCGGTGACCGCTCGTACACGGGAGGCAGATGGATGAGTGGCCGTCGCGTGCGCAGGACGCTCGGCGGTGCGCAGCACCGCCCCACAGCCCGGCGCTTCAGCGCCGGGGAACCGCGCCCGCCCCTCCCTTCCCCCGCCGCCGTGGCCTTCGCGTCCGCAGGACGCTCGGCGGCAGACGAACTACCGCAGGATCATGGAGAGAGGGCTACTCCACCGGGCGCTGAAGGTTGTGTTCAGAAAGTGGCCGGCGGGACTCCTCAGACGCTGTCATCTGTGCTAGACTTGGGCATCACGGCAGCACAGGACACAGGATGCGCGGCACAGTGAAGCCGGTACAGCAACCGTTGTGGGCCACGCCCGTGCCCGATACCTCGCGGCATCGCC